>PLLM01000059.1 GCA_003141275.1 Phycisphaerales bacterium | reverse complement strand
ACTGTCAGGCAGACATCCTCAGGCAGCTATTCGAGTACAACCAACGCAACATTGACAATAGGTGGGGTGAATGGCACGTTCAGTGTGACAACGCAGAGTGCACCCGTAGATACAACGCCTGATCCGTTCACATTTACAGCCCAGACCGGAGTGGCATTGAACACAACAGTTACATCGAACACGATTACGGTGAGCGGGATCAATTCAGCCGCGTCTATAACAATAACCGGAGGCACCTACTCGATAAACGGCGGGGCATATACTAGTTCAGCGGGAACGGTAAATAATGGCAATACGGTGGCTATCAGGCAGACATCATCGAGCAGCTATTCGAGTTCAACCAACGCAACATTGACAATAGGAGGAGTGAGCGGCACGTTCAGTGTGACAACGCAGAATACACCTCCTGAGACACGTCCGATGACGGTGGATTTGAATCATGATGGGCTACCTAATTTTTACGATTTCAGCGTCTTTGCATCATTCTGGCGAAATGCATCTTGTTCGCCTCCAAATTGGTGTAATGGCAGCGATTTTGACAAGAGCGGAATTGTTGATATCCACGATTTAAAGATATTTGCTGACTTATGGCTTTGGCCGGTGGCAGATGTAGATATGGACAAGAAAGTAGATTTTGCCGACTATACCACATTTGCTTCCCACTGGACCGAGCAAAACTGCACCGAACCGGATTGGTGCGATGGAACTGATTTTGACCACAGCGGCAGCGTTGACATATTCGACTTGGCGACCTTCGCCAGATATTGGCTTGAGGGATTATGACCCTCCTTCCCCCATAGGGCTTCGGAGGGCAAGGAATTCTCCGCCGTTCGCCAAACGCAAAACGCTTTTTAACTGCGCGCCTGGTCGAGGATTAAGGTCTTGACCTTTTGGCTCGGAAGATTTAGTGCGCCGTAAGCAGCAGCGGCAGCGGCACGCAAGCCGGGGTCAATATCCTTCGAGCTGACTAAGGCATATATAGCGTTTATTGTCGCGTCATCGAGCTTATTGGCATTGAGCTGTGCCGAAACAACCAGCGAACCAAACGCCGATATGCGAATATCCTTCGAGTTACCCTCAGTCATCGCCATCGCCGCTATTGCCTCCTGTGCCGCGGGTGTATTCAGGTGCGCAAGTATCTGCCCCGCCAGCATCTGGATTTCCGTCCTCTTATCCTTTGTCGCCGTAACAAGAGCGTCCTGGGCTGCGGACAAATCAAGAATCGGGTTGCGGGCCTGGGCAAGTTTAAACATCGCCCTGGCAGCGCGAACCGCGTATAAATCCGCCAATTCGCCGTTCCACATAGGCGTATTATCATCCGCGGACTGCTCCGAACTTTGTGCCAGCGCCTCCGCGAGGTTGGCAACGACGAGTTTGCTTTGCGGGAAGACCTGCTTGGGACCGGCAGCGGCAATCGCTATCGCAGCGCTGTATTTAACCGCCTTTGAGTCAAAGGAAAGGGCCTCTGCCAAGGGCTGCGATGTGCCTACCCTAAAAAATAGCGAACTCTCGCCCGCTGTGGTCGATAACGCCTCTACAACATCCAATGCGACCTGGGCATCTTTGTCCTTCATCGCACGTGCAAGGGCCTGGTGCAGATATTCCGGCCCGGCGGTTGTCGCGTATGTCCTCGCATTGGCGTGGCCTTCGCCGAAATACGCGGGCATATCAATATCGTATGACTCGGCCTTGAAAAACGCCGCAAGCCACAGTCCGATTGCCTGCCCGAACTTGTCGTCGGCCTTGAGCGACCATTCGCAGCACCGCATCGACATCAGCTCGTTGAAATACCGCTTGTCGACCCGCTCGCTGCCAAGCCGGGCGTTATTGGCGTCCCAAAACCACATATTGGCAAAATTCGCGTCCGCCGCGGGAGCGAGCGATTCGGCGTGATAGTAATAGTCCTCACCCAGCTGATAACAAAGCTGCGCCGCCGGAACTTTCAATGCTGCCGGCTCGATTTTCTTTATACTGGCCTCAGCCAAAATCCTAAGCTCCGAGGAACTGTCTTTTTCCGCGATGTATTTCAGAAAGGGGAGCGACTGCGGATACCCGATTTTGCCCAATGCCTTAATGATTTCCGATTTTACGCCGACGTTATTGGTTTGAAGCGCCGCGACAAGAGGCCTGATGGCTTCTTTACTCATTTGCCCCAAAGCCGAAGAGATGTCCGGCCATTCCACCTTGCGAGCATCATCTCCGAGGGCATCGAGCATATACATTATCGCGTATTCGCCCGCGTTTTGCAGACGTTTGACTGCGTTGAGCCGACCACGGGCGGTGCCGCTCAGCCGGGCGATTTCTTCCACGATAACCTTCGGGTCGGCGCGACGAATGAACCTGCCCTGCTCAATTACATCCACAACCTTGCCGCAAAGACCGGCAAGCTCTTTATCCGTCGAGCTTTCTTTGGCCTTGATAACCAATGCGTACCCCTGAGGGTTGTCCTCGGCCAACGCAAACAAATCGACCGGCACGGTATTGCCGTCGAGAATCGCCTGCGCGTAACCCTTTGCGAGGTCAAACCGGCCTATTTTCAGGTAGTGGAGCATATCGTTATAGTTTCCTTCAAGCGTTTCGGCAAATGCCGGCGCAACCAGGACAATCGCGATACCCACAACCAGGACAAGAGTATTTCTGTTAAGCATTGAAAGGTCTCCAAAATCGTGTCGCCGCCATCAAACTTAATCCGCCGTTTCATCGCGCAACTACCGCCCAAACGGCGACTTACAGCCCGCACCCCCTACAGGGAACTATAAGGGCCTAAGTATCTGTAGTAATCGTCTTTAGAACAGCCATACTAAAGATAATTGGCCCGTTTGTCAATAAAAAACCCCCCAATGCCCCGCCACTGCCCATATTATCAGGCGTTGGATAAATTTTGCTCAAAGACAGTTCAATTGTCTTCTCTTTTATGTTTAGCCCCTATGTTTACCTGAGGATTGTCTGCCAACACACAGTGCGACGGAGGGGCGTTCAAAGGTACAGTGTAAACTACCGCAGGAATTCTATTTTTCCCTGATGAACACAAATCACCCCGCCAAAAATAAAGTTTGGATAATTTTTATTGTAAGCGATTTGCGTGAAGATATAATCAGCGACTTGCAGCCGGACGGCAAATCGAAACGCCGGCGCTAAAACTTTTAAGGAGCAACGGTTATTAACATTTTTGAGGTTAACAGGAAAATAAAACCGGGATACAGGAGAACAAAATGAGAAATCTCGTTCCTACGAGAGTGTTTCTAACCAAGGGTGTTGGAAGGCATAAGTATCGGCTCAAATCCTTCGAGGACGCGTTAAGAGCAGCCGGTGTGGCGCAACAGAACCTCGTGCAGGTGTCATCAATCCTGCCACCCCGCTGCAAAGTTGTCAGCAGGGAGGTCGGTCTAAAACGGCTGACACCGGGCGAAATCAGCTACTGCGTTATGGCAAGGTCGGATACCGACGAGCACGGACGGCTTATCGGCTCGTCCGTCGGGCTGGCTGTCCCTAAAGACCGAAACAACTGGGGATACCTCAGCGAAGTCCATGGCTACGGAATGAACGAACACGAAGCCGCCGATTTTTCAGAAGACCTTGCGGCCGGAATGCTCGGAACGACGCTCGGCCTCGAAGTTGACCCCAACAAGGCGTGGTCGGAAAAAGAGCAGGTTTACAAATCAAGCGGCCTGTTAATCAGAACAACCAACATCACACAGACGGCACGCGGTATGAGAGACCTCTGGACGACAACCGTGGCTATCGCGATGTTCCTGTTCGATTAATAATCACCACAAAAAAATAATACGGGATAATTGGCAAAACCAATGGCGAAAGCAGTGTTTCTAAGCGACATCTCGAATCAATACCGCGACCCGTCAAAGGCGAAGGTGGTGATAATTCCTGTTCCCTACGACCGGACAAGCAGTTGGGGAAAAGGCGCGGACAAGGGACCATCCGCCATATTGGCGGCCTCGGAGATTGTAGAAAATTATGACATCGAAAGCGACTCCGAGCCATATAAGGTCGGCATATTCACCGACAAGCCAGTTACAGAAGACAAAACACCTGAAAAAATGGTTCAGGCGGTTGAAAAAAGAATCAGCGCACATTTGGCAACCGGCAAATTTCCGGTCCTGCTCGGCGGCGAACACTCCGTAAGCATCGGCGCGATACAGGCACAGGCGAAAAAATACGGCAAATTAACCGTCCTGCAGTTAGATGCACACGGCGACCTCCGCAACGAATACCACGGCTCGAAATACAGCCACGCCTGTATTATGGCAAGGGCGCAGGATATCTGCAAAACCGTCCAGGTCGGCATACGAAGTATGGACACATCCGAAAAGCCGCGGGCCAAAAAGAGTAATGTCTTTTTCGCCGAAAACATCGCGGGGAAACACGACTGGATTAAAAAAGTCCTGGCGACTCTCAAAGGGAACGTCTATGTAACGATTGACTTGGACGTTTTTGACCCGTCGATAATGCCCTCGACAGGCACACCTGAGCCGGGCGGACTTTTGTGGTATGAGGTTTTGGATTTGCTCAGACAGGTATTTCAAAAAAACAACGTCGTCGGCTTTGATGTCGTTGAAATGTGCCCGAACAAAAGCAACAAAGCCCCCGACTTCTTAGCCGCAAAATTGGTCTATAAACTGATAAGTTACAAGTTTGGAAAGTAACTTCCCTCTATTTACAAAATCAATCTTGTCATTGCGAGCTTAGCGAAGCGATCCTGTTTTCAAAAGTCGTATCTCGACAATTCAATCTGTTCGCGGTTGGACTGGAACAGATATTAGGCAATTAATTTTTTATCTTCGGTTCTGTTGGTTAATCGATTTTAGCAGCCTCTCTTTATCTAATTTAACATCATCTATTCGTCCTTCGCATTTAATTAGCAGCTTCTTCATAGCCATAACATCAACACCAAGGTCATGATACTTTTCAGCGAGACGAATTATCTGATTGTAATTTTCTTCTTCTTTGTAAAGCAGAGTATGTTTTCTTTCTGTAACCGCAAGTGCTTCTTCCAAGTATCCACGTTGGTTGGGTTGCAACCTGGGGAGGTTTAGTATTTGCGTCTCAGCAAGTTCAATTGCATCTTTCATTTTCTGGATTTTATCGCGCAACCTTTTGACTCGAAGCGCATCTTTGGTTTTATCTTCCGAATCTTTCGCCTTCTGGATTTTATCGCGTAATCTCTCCACCCTAAGTGCGTCTTTGTTTACATCTTCTGATGAGTTAGGCTCTATAATAGTACCACCATTCTTAGCATTATTGTTTTTTGCACCAAATTCTTTTGCAAGCTTTTGGGCCTCGGCAATCTGGACAGGAGTCATCTTGGCGGTAAGGTCTTGTTTGAGTTTAGAAACATCTTCGCCATTCATTTGTGCAAGTAAGACCCATTTGTACGCCTCGGTGTAATCTTGGGGGACACCATCGCCGTTATAGTGTATTCTGCCGAGATATAACTGGGCATATGCGTGCCCCTGTTCGGCTGCCATTGTGAACCACTTAACGGCCTCTTTGTAATCCTGCGGAACGCCTTTACCGTCGTAGTACATCGTGCCGAGCCAAAACTGGGCGTCTGCGTCTCCTTTGTTTGCGTTGTCAATGAGGGACTGCAATAAGTTTGGTTCTTGAGGCATCGAATTGGGCTGTTCTGGTGAACCAGCATACGTTGATGTGATTGTCAACAAAACGAGCACAATAATCACAGTGTGTTTATCGAACATTTTATTCTCCTGCCTTTGACCCCATTATAACCGAGAAAAACGCCCAGTAAATCCCCTTCTTGCCTATTGTGCAGAAATATTTTGCGGTTGGCATAAATTAGGTAGGACGAGCGCAAACATATCGATTCGCTAACTTCCCTGTCCTCCACCATCTATTTACCTTTTGCCCTCTTGACCTTCAAATCTATATTTTTTGTGGGATTTCTTATTGTATATGTTTGATTAAACCCAAGGAACTTGTGTAAGATATGGACCATGGCAAATCTCTGGAAAAACAAGGCGGAAGACAGAGCCCGAATGGCTATTACAAGGTTGTTGACGGCCAAGAGAAAGAACGGATGGACCTTTGGTTTTGAAAACGACATCGATTTTTATGGCTTATGCGGGTGTGCAGAGCCAAACAAACTCGACCTTGTTATGGTTATGAGAGTGCTCTCGAAGATGAAGGACATGGGGCTCTCCTCGATAAATGATTTCGAAGCAACTTATCTTAATATAATCTCGGAGGCCAAAAAGCTTAAAAAGTTTCAATGGACCTCATTTATCCCCTTAAATTTCGCATCCTCCGACGATATTCATTTTGGGCAAATCACTCTTTTCGGCGTCACCTTTAGGTTTCATGGGGCTGATTATGTAGAAAAACAAATAAGAAAAAGCGACCTCGATTCCCTGATAGAGCGAATCAGAATTGCTACCCAGTGGAAGTTAAGGGATTTGCCTACCTGCTGGTTAACTTGTAGAACAAGTAACGTCGACTTTTTTCAAAGTTGGAAGGACATCGATCTTTCGTTATACGCCCTAAGAAGTCTTATAGAACTTTCTGCCCGTGCGTTTACCTTCAAGACCAGTTACCCGTTGTTTCATCCCCGTTTTAACCTGCCCTTTCCTCTTTTTGTGATAGGCACTTCAGACACTGGACGGAGAGAGTTTAACTACTTCCGGAAATTATATGATGAAACTATGGAGAAAACTTTTGAAATAAACTCTAACGCTTGGCGAGTAGTGATAAATAATGCGAGAAAACTAAGAAGACCATTGAAAGATAATTCTACCGAATTACTTCTCGCGCATTGCCTTAAGGCTTATTCTCAGTCGATAGACGAAATAGAAGAAAACCGTTGCTTGTTATCTTTGTGGCAAATGGCTGAGTCGCTTACACTTTCTCAGAACTTCGGGGGTAAAACACAAGAGGTTTGTGCTAGATTAGCTGGGTTTAGCAGCATTATGAAAAACGTGGATTCTTCAATGTTAATGGATGCCTTATCTGTGATTGCCGACAATCGCAACGAAATAGTACATGCTGGCAAAAATAGTAGAGTCAGTCAAGAAATGCTGAATATCTTGCAATGGGTATGTAACACTGGACTATTATGGTTCATAAATAATATGCGTTTTTTTAAGACATTTAACGACCTTGAACTTTATTATCAATACCGCACAAAAAACGAATCAATGATTAAGAGCTTAAAGAACATAATTGGTTTGATAAAGAAAGAAAGGAAAACAAACAAACTCTCTTCATCTAAATAGACGGCCTTCGTATGGTAAACTTGAATTGCTATACGTTATTATGTTTT
Organism: Phycisphaerales bacterium; assembly: GCA_003141275.1. Lineage (GTDB taxonomy): Bacteria > Planctomycetota > Phycisphaerae > Sedimentisphaerales > Anaerobacaceae > Fen-1362. Next base: position 85,933 of record PLLM01000059.1, on the reverse strand, counting down.
TTATGCGATTGCAGCCATTTAATCACCCACTGCTTCGCATCATCTATCATCGGCTGACGGCAATTAGTTTTCCCGGCCCCGGCTGACTTCGAACACATAGTAGTATTCCGGAGGAATCCTGCCAAAGAGAAATGGAACCGGCCCCCATCCTTGATAGTAAAAACCTGCGCCGCAGACATTGTTCATTGTGGCCAACCAAGGGCAAGGTGTAAATTTCAGCGTTTTATTTAAGGAAACCAATTCTTTCTCCGGGAAAATTATGTTGGTATTATTCATTGGTATTATGATGAAATCACCCTTAGAAATTTTCGGGTTATTGAAGTTGAGCGACTTACAGCCTGCGTTCTGCATATAAAACTGGAATCCCCAGTGTCCCTCAAACCACAAATTATTGCGGCTGGTGTCGAATTCCCCGTGAATTACGCCGACAGCAGTCCGAGCCGTATTGGCCTGCTTATAATCCGCCCAGACAACCGCTATCGCAATCGCGGCGGCAGGCAAAAGCGGGATCAGCAGGCCGAAGCGACTTACGTGTTTGCCTTCCAGGCGGCTTGCTATAAGAATGCCGGCGGCGGGAGCCATCGGAAGCAAACTTCTGGCGTTAATCGCCCAGTTTATAAATGAGGCAAAGACAAACGTGCCGATAATCCAGAGAAAAATAAGCAGTGTTTTGCTGTCCCTGTGTTTTCGCAGCTCATCAAGCGTCAATCCAATCAAGCTGACACCGGCGACAATCATCAGTCCCATTGTAACCATCAGGTCGCCGCGGAATTTTTCTCTGCCCAGCTCAGCCGTGTCTTTAAACTCAGGGAAAAAATACAGCAAGCCGACAAGAATAATCATAGCGACAATCCCCGCAAACAGCGCCTTTTGGGACCAGAGGAGATGACTATAAAAAAGGGCAGTGATGAGGCAGCCGCCTGCAAAGGCCGGCGAGATAAGGACCTTACCGAGTAAAGGCTGCGAAACCAAGACACTAAACTGGGCAGGATACAAAAAGGCGTCGCTGAGCAGACCTCTGCCGTAAAGTGAAAACGTCCACCATTGATATAGTGCCAATGCAACAATGGAAAGCAGCCAGTAGAAAACCCATCGACCGAATCGCTGTTTTTGCGAAATAGCATAAACGGCGACTAAAGGAATCAATGCTATCCCGAAATATTTTGTCAATGCACATAAAATCGAGCAAATCGCCGCGAGCAGCAAAAATAGGTGCCGTCGGGTTTCTATTCCGCGTATCCAGAAAAACAAGGCCCAGACCCAGAATGCCAGCATCATCGTATCGCACATAACCGTCGTGGCGGACACAAGAAACACCGGATTCACAACTGCAATTAAAGCCGCAGCAAGAGCGTTGGAGCAAAAATGCCTGGCCAGATAAAAAGTTCCTATCGCAACAGCTATGGCAGGCAGAATGAAACCGATATGCAGAGGAATCTCTCCATAACCGAAAAAGGTCCCTATCGCCGCAATATAATAACTCGCCAGCGGGGGGTTCTTGGTTACATCATACATCGGCTTATCATCAACATACCAGTTGACGGAAAAACCATAAAAATCAAGCGGATGCTTCTGAATCTGTTGAGCCGTCCAGATAAAAAGAGGGTCGTCAATATGAAAGGCCTTGTTGACAAAAGGCAGCAGGATTAAAGCCACGACGACTGCCGGTATTATGGGAGAGTTCAACCATTTAGGCTGAATTTCCGTCGCCGCTGCGGAAACACCGTTTCGTGAAATTGCTTTTTCCCGCTTATTCAAAAAACTTCCCAATACTATCTATTTTCGTAATTTTTGTGTTCTTCAAGCCACTTCTCCGCCCACTGTTTTGCCTGGTCAGGGGACCGCAATTTTCCTTCCAGCTGCGCGATATACATTTCATTAGCCAATTGGCCAAGCGACGGGCCGGGGACGACGCCGAGAGCCATAAGGTCGTGGCCATTTAATAACGGCTTAGGTCGCAACTCCACGCCTTTTAACTGCTTTATCCTTTTTCGTAATTTGATTAACGGACCAACGCCCTGATTGCTCGCCTTTTGAATTGCCTTTTGCAAGGCGAAGAGGTCTTCAAAATACGGTCCAGATAACAGTAATTTCAACTCGGCCAACGACAAGTCATTCATCAGCTTGCCGCGGTTACCCAAAAGGAATTCGATTTGCTTTTCCTGATTCCTGCTGAGCTTGAGCAGTTCGCATTTTTCAATCGCAAAACCGGTCTCGAAGCCGGCGAATAACCCAGCCAGGCCCAAAGCAAAATCGATTTTTTTGGGCAGATTAGCGAGCAATCGAACCGCAAACCCAGCGCCGGGACAGCAAAATCCGGGGAAGATAAATTCCGCCAGGCCCGTTTCAATCAATAGTTTCAATCCTTCGGCCCGGTTGGGGCTGACCAAAATGCCTTCGAGTTCGGCAGCGATTCGCTCGCCGCTGATTTTGGTGATGTTTTTCGCGCCGGCGCATACCGCGGCTTTGGTTTTCGGCTCGATTGCAAAGCCGAGCTGCGTTGAGAATCTCACCGCCCGAAGCATACGCAGGTAATCTTCGCCAAAGCGTTCGGCTGGTTTGCCTACGGTTCGGATTATGTGTTTCTTCAAATCCGCCTGCCCTTTGTAATAATCAATCACCTTGTTGGCGACCGGGTCGAAAAACATCGCGTTGATAGTGAAGTCCCTGCGTGCGGCGTCTTCTCGCGGGCTGGTGAAACGCACCTTTGAGGGGTGTCTGCCGTCAGCGTAGCCGGATTCGGTCCTGAACGTAGCGACCTCGATTTGAATCTTATCGATAAGAACGACGACAACGCCGAATTTAGCACCGACCTTGAGCGTCCTGCGGAAAAGTTTCGCGACATCATTGGGCTTTGCGTCGGTGGCGACATCGTAATCCTTGGGCTTTCTTTTCAGAAGCATATCGCGAACACACCCGCCTGCGAGCATCGCCTCAAAACCCGCGTCCCTCAACTGCCTGACAATCCGGATTGCCGCCTGTTTATTAGTCATTTGCCTTATGTCTTCTTCAGTATTGTTACCGCCATATTGCCCCACTGGCGGGTTTCGATGATTTTAAGCGACCCGTACGATTGCGACAAGACCGAATTGCGATGGGTGCGGACAATAACGAAGCCGCCCGCCGAGACACGTTCAATCAAACGAGTCAACAATGTCGCCAGCGACGAACCCGCCTGCGTATTGGCCGAATCAACATAAGGCGGGTCAACAAACACAAGGTCATATTGCGGATGTTCGGCATCGACGGGCCAGGCAACACTGAACGCGTCGGTTTTAATTATTTTCGACTGCCCGGCGAACCCTGCCTTCTCGATATTCTGTTTAAGAACCAGGGCGATTTGGGGGTTCTGCTCAACGAACGTTACAAATACCGCCCCCCTGCTGAGCGCCTCAAGGCCAAGCGACCCGACGCCCGCGAAAATATCCGCGACTGTTTTGCCCACGGGTAAATCATATTTTTGCAATACGTCATATAGCGACTGCTTGACCCGGTCGGTAATGGGACGCGAATCCCTGCCCGGCGGGCTGAACAGATTCATTCCGCGTTTTGAGCCGGCGATAATTCTCATCTGTTCCAGTAATCGACGACAAGAACCTTATCGATGCATCCGCCGAGCGATTTGCCGAATTCCTTATGATCGGGGTGATTCAGATAAGTGTCCCTGTCCGCCTCGCTCGAAAACGACACGACAAAACAATGCGTAAAGCCCTCCGAGCGGTTCTCGACGCTAACATTGGTCCCCGCCTCAAAACCCTTGATAACGTCGATTTTATCCGGCAGCGACGCGAACGCCTGCTCAACTTCCTTTATCTTCTCAGGCGTCGTCCCCTCCTTGAACTTGAACAGCACGACGTGTTTCAGCATCTTTGGGCATTCTTTCGGGCATACCTTAGGGCACACCTTTTGACACTCGGCTTTCGACATCGTGCAATGCTTCTCTGCGTTAACGTTTACACAGCCAGTGCAAACAATCGCCACTATCACACAACACAGCAAGTTTTTGAACATCTTCGATTTCCTCCAATCTTTATTTTTGTTTTAAAGCCGACAATTCGGCAAATTCTACCAGCACACAACCGCAAATTCTACGCCAAAATCCGGCAAACTTTTAGCTGTCCAGTAGCGTATAAGGAATATATATGAATAAAACGCCGTCTAAGTGGCCTTTAATCTTTGTTCTCGGTTTTGCTGCCGTGGTCGTAATAGCCGCGTCATCGCAAAAACAATCTTGCACCACGTGCCCAATCGTCCAGATGATTAAGGGAATTAAAAGCTGCGCAATAGCAGAACCAAACGCAACACCTGCGAATCCGGAACCGAATACTACGCCGGAAGAATCAAATCAGTAATGGGTTTTGCGCATTGCCGAAATTTATCGGCGGCAAGTGTTACGGTCTTCCACTTCGGGCTTCTTTGTTTCATATACCTGATATAATCAGCTAAATGCACGGCTAAAAACAGGTACTTATCTTCGTTGTAATCGAAAATCTCCCTGCCGTCGAAATCCACATCGATATTCTGGAACCGGTACGCGAAGATAAATGCCGAGCCGTAATCGTCCCCGAGCGTTTTCTGCCACGCCGACAGACCATCGACATCTTCCGTCGTAACCCAGCACTCCAGTCGGGACAAACCCGCCAACGTCGTGCCTTTGAAATGCCTGCCTTTGACCTCCGCGATTATCTTTTTGCCCGAAGACGGGCACAGAAGAAAATCGAAACTCTTTAAGCTGGACTGCTCGAAGACCGGCTTGTGCTGGTCGCCTGCGGGGACATACTCAATGTGGTTATCAATCAGCCAGTTCTCGAAGGCCTTCTCGTAATGATTAGGTGCGTATTCCTTCATCAGCACTTTTAGGGCTTTTTGAGAAACTCATTAACCGGGATTGTTTTTTGCTGCCCGGTCGCCATATCCTTTACGACAATGTTACCTGCCTTGAACTCGTCGCCGATAATAATACAGAATTTGGCGTTCTGCTCTGAGGCGTTTTTCAACTGCTTCGACAAGCCCGCGGCCTTATAACTGAAAGCCGATTTAAAACCTTTTGTTCGCAATCCAGCCGTCAGTTTTACCGCCTCATTCAAAAACTCTTCAGCTATCGGTACAATATAGTAATCAAGCGTCCTTGACGTAATTTTTTTATCGAGCAAGCCCTTTTCTCGAAGCAGTATTTCAAGAACGCAGTCGCCCATACCCATACCCGTCGCGGAGACAGCCGGCCCGCCGAAATCACGCAGGAGATTATCGTATCGCCCCCCACCGCAAATCGCGCGAAGGTCGCCCTGAATATCATGCACCTCAAAAACGATGCCCGTGTAATAAGCCAGTCCCCTCACAATACCCGGGTCAAAAACGCAGTAATCGCTTATCCCCATCTGGTTCAGCCGGGCGGCACAATCCTCAAGCTCCTTTATGGCAACCTCAAGCTGGTCACCGGCCTCGGCTTTTACAATGTTCTCTATAGAAGTAACCGTCTGCGACCCCATAAAGGCGATGATACGCCCCGCCATATCGCCGCCGACCTGCTCCGTCAGCGTCGCCGAGAATACATCCGCGGGCAGTTTCGCTTTTTTGTCCAGGAGAGTATAAAGGGGATTCAGCTTCTCATCAGGAACGCCGATTTTTTTCAAAACTGCCGCTAAAAGTTTCCTGCTCGATATTTTTACCTTGATGTCTTTAGGCGTCAACCCGACTTCACGCAGGTAATCAACCGTCGTGAAAATAACCTCGGCATCGGCAAGAACGCTGTCTTCGCCGATGATGTCTATATTCCACTGGAAAAATTCACGCAGGCGGCCTTTTTGCGGTCGTTCCGCCCGGCATAACCGCGGCAGGGAAAACCACTTTATCGGCTTGGGCAAGGCGTTGATTTTCTGGTTGACCATCCTCGCCAAGGTCGGCGTGATTTCGGGCCTGATTGCCAGGTCCCGGTCGCCCCGGTCCTTGAAACTAAACAGTTGCTCGACAATTTCGTCGCCGCTTTTGACTTGATACATCTGGAGATATTCGAAGATAGGCCCGTCGTATTCCTCGAAGCCATTGCGGATTGACGCCTTCTTCCAGCCATCCACAATCCAGTTGTGCAAGGCCATTTCCTCAGGATAAAAATCTCGCGTCCCTTTTACAGGCGGTATCTTCATTGTCCTTCGTCCTTAATACTACACTTTTGCCGCCAAATACTATATGCTATACGAATCCCAGCGTCAAGAAATGCAAAAGGAAACCAGATGCCGAAAAATGAGATTGAAATAATTTACGAAGACGCCAACATAATCGTCATAAATAAGCCCTCGGGCATATCGGTCACAAAGGATCGTTCGGGCAAGCCCCAGCTCACCGACCTGCTCGCCAAACAGCTGGGCAAAGAGATGACCGCCAAGCTGCGCCTCGTTCACCGTCTTGACAAGGACACCTCAGGCGTGATGATTCTCGCCCTGAACCGGGCCGCCCAAAGGCAATTCGCGGATTATTTTTTCAATCGAACCGTCAAAAAGACCTACCTCGCCATAGTCAAAGGCGCGGCCTTTGGGCCCGATGGCGTCGTAGATGCCCCCCTCGCCCCCTGCAAAAAAAAGCCGGAGCTTATGATAATCGACCACAGGAGCGGCAAGGAATCCGTAACCAACTGGCGGCTGCTCGCGAATTTCGGCCTCGTCTCCCTCATCGCCGCATCCCCCCTGACGGGCAGAACGCACCAGATTCGCGTCCACCTCGCCAGCATCAGCCTGCCCTTAGCCATCGACCCGCTTTACGGGGGCAGAGAACCGATTATGCTTTCCGAATACAAAAAAGATTACCGCCTCGGCAGATTCCAGGAAGAAAAACCCCTCATCGAACGACTCACCCTCCACGCCTATCAAATTGTCCTTCCCCCGGAACTTGTGCTTAGCAACGCCGAAGCATCAGGAATCCAGAACAATTGCTTTATCGCGACGCTCGACAAAAAATTCGCCGCGACAATCAAAATGCTCACCAAGCACAACCCCCAAGGCCCTTCGGCCTTTTTCAACCCCACCGAATTCGACAGAATCCTCGCAGGCCTGGCGATTTAATCGCAATCTCCGTCATTGCGAGGACACCTTTAGGTAGACGAAGCAATCTTAACTATTGTGCCTGATTCCGTTGAGCGGCTAAAACGGCAGCGAAGGCAATCGCAGCGGTTTCGGTTCGCAAAATCGTGTCGGCCAATCGCACAAACTGAACGCCTCGGCTTTTCAAAAACCCCTCCTCATTTTCCGTAAAGCCCCCTTCCGGGCCAATCAAAGCAGCAACATCATCAGCACCAAATGACCGCCCCGCCAATGATGGACAATCACCTGATATGCCTCCCGCGACAATCCGGCAGTTCGGGCTGTCTTTTTTTATCGCCTCGATACAATCCTGCGAATTCATCGGCGGGTCAATCTGGGGCAAAAACAATCGCTTGCACTGCTTACCCGCCGAGATTGCCAGGTTCATCCATCGGTCGAGTGCCTTGGGATTGGCCGGCTGTCTCACCGTCCGCTCGAAAATCACCGGGCATATCCGCTCAACCCCCAACTCCGTGCATTTTTCAATCAGCCAGTCAAATCGCTCACCCTTGGGAACGCTTACAGCGATAATAATGCGCCGGGACTTCGGCATTTCGCTTCGCCGGATGTCCTCGATTTCGAGGGTAACGATATTTTTCCTTATCCCCGATATTACCGCCGTCGCCAGCCCGCCAAGACCGTCGAAAAGCTCGACTTTATCCCCCGCCCCCAGCCGCAATACCGCCAGATGATGCGCCTCCGTCCCCTCAAGCTCAATCCTCGGCCCATCTATCGAATCACTGTAAAATCTGTGCAAAGTCATAATCGAATCATACCCGCAAATAACACAATTGACTATCTTCCACGGAATTCATAAACTACGGTCTTTAATGGGAAAATGCAATATGCAGGAAAAGAATATAAAAATCGGTCTTGTCGGCTTCGGCACCATAGGTGCCGGCGTCGCTAAAATTATCCTCGAAAACGCAAACGCTATCGCCGCCAAAACCGGCCTGCGATTAGAGCTTGCCTGCGTGGTCGATGCCGACCTCAAAAGGCCCCGCCCGGTCAAACTGCCGGATGGTCTGCTCACTGACGACCTCAATCGGCTACTCAATGATAAATCAATATCAATCGGTGTCGAACTCGTCGGCGGAACCAAAATCGCCAAGGATATTCAGCTCAAGATTTTAGCCGCGGGCAAACACATCGTGACTGCCAATAAGGCACTATTGGCAGAATACGGCGCGGAACTTTACGCAGCCGCCCATAAAAATGACCGCTGCATCGCCTTCGAGGCCAGTTGCGCGGGCGGCATACCGATTATTTCAGGAATCAGAACTGGACTGGCCGCTAACAACATCAAAGCAATGTATAGCATCGTCAACGGAACCTGCAATTACATCCTCTCGAATATGACATCCAAAGGCGCTGACTTCGCGGATGCGCTGGCACAGGCCCAGCAAAAGGGCTACGCTGAAGCCGACCCCACTCTCGATATCTCAGGAGGCGACAGCGCTCACAAGCTCGCCATCCTCGCCTCAATCGCCTTCGGCTGTCAAATTTCAATGGATGATATATTTGTCGAAGGCATCCAACTCGTCTCCAAAGATGACGTCCGCTTTGGCGGCGAAATGGGCTATTGTCTAAAACTTTTGGCAATAGCGGAAAAGAATGACAAAGGCCGGATTTCACTCCGCGTCCATCCTTCATTCATCAGCAAAGAAAATCGTCTCGCCAAGGTTGACGGCTCATTCAACGCCGTAAGCATCTTCGGCCACGCAGTCGGCAACGTGATGTTCTATGGCCGGGGCGCTGGTATGATGCCCACCGCCAGCGCGATTGTCGCCGATATCATCGAAGTCGCCCTCGGCAATTCCGCGACCACCTTCAAAAATCTCAATCTCAAGCCGCACGCAGAAATAGCGGGGATGATTGACAAAATCGACAACCTCGTCAGCCGGTTCTACATACGTTTAATGGTCAAGGACCAGCCCGGCGTCTTCGCCCAGATTGGCAAAGTCCTCGCCGACAACGCCATCAGCATTTCAGGCGTCCTCCAGCACGAAATCCCCGGCCCCGACGGCACTGTCCCCGTCATCATTACCACTCACCCCAACAGACAGGACAAAATCACCGCCACTCTCAAAGGCCTTGCCGACCTGAAAGCCGTCTGTGACAAACCGGTTTGCATCCGTATTGTCGATATCCCGGAAGATAAAGAGTAATGATCACTAAATACGCAATGCGGAAACCATATAAATAGCAGTTGGGCCACTTGCACATGAACTGGATAAAATTTTTCACATCTTTCTTCGAGGATAAAAAAGAACCCATCAACCGAATACTCGATGCCGGCGGTTGTCGCGAATGCTGGCTCCAAGGCGAAATATACCTTCACGCTGAGCAAGAAGTGCTCGCCACAAATACATCTCCACAAAAATTTGATCTATCATCGGACAAATATCCAATGGTCGCAGAAATCAAAATCTGCGGTGGGGACTATCAGCCTAAAATGAAGGGGCTGATTGAGGCGGATGTCCGAAAACTTGAAAGCGACCCGCAGAACAGAGAAAAGTATATGATTCTTGTAGTGGACACACGCGGTGCTGACACTCCGCTTCGCGAGTGGCTCATGACGTGCAAGTTTGGCGATGATCCTCCTTCACAAATACAATCGACGAATTTTGTAGCAAGAATTTGGAAAGTGGGCCAACATACGCGGGCATAAAATCTTACACATAACACTTGATACTATCCTCTTCGCAGCAGCCATTGACTTTCCCGCCAAAAACCCATAAACTACGGCGCTCTATTAAACGTAATTGCAGGATAGGTGGCGGCAGATGCCAACGCAACACCTCTTACAACAAATACATTATGAGCTATGCCTGAATCTGTGAAAAAATCTTTCGTGATTTTCACGTATTTTGTCCTGATATTAAGTACCCTGCTGGTTTTCTGGCAGGTACGCAATTTCAGTTTTCTCAACTACGATGATAGTGACTACGTATCCGCTAATACCCAGGTTTTGAACGGCCTGACCAAAGACGGCGTCGTCTGGGCCTTTACCACGAACCGCTCAGCCAACTGGCACCCTTTGACCTGGCTGTCGCATATGCTCGATTGTCAATTATTCGGCGCAAACCCCGGCCTGATGCATCTAATGAATCTCATTTTGCACCTTGCAAACACCCTGCTGCTCTTTGCGGTGTTCAGGAAAATGACCGGCACACTATGGCAGAGCGCATTTGTCGCGGCGGCCTTTGCGCTCCATCCGATGCATGTCGAATCGGTCGCGTGGATTGCCGAACGCAAGGACGTATTGAGCACATTGTTCCTTCTGCTCACACTGGCCGCTTATGTCGGCTATGTAAAACGCCACGGCATAGTTCGCTATGTGCTGACATTATTGCTGTTCGCACTGGGCCTTCTTGCAAAACCAATGCTCGTTACTTTGCCGGCGCTGCTGCTGCTTTTGGATTATTGGCCGCTCGAACGAATCAGAGGACAGGGGACGGAAGACAGAAGACAAAGGGCTAAGGGCACATCCCAAAAGATATCGGCAGGACAGTTAATAATCGAAAAAATTCCTTTCTTTGCTCTTTCTGTTATCTCAAGCGTAATCACGTTTCTGGTCCAGCTAAGCGGCAGCGCAGTGGCACATATCGACATTCTTCCTTTGAAGGTCAGAACTGCCAATGCCTTCTTATCTTACGCAAGATACACAGGCAAACTGTTCTGGCCGCAACATCTCGCGGTATTTTATCCTTTTGACGCCGACAGCTTTGCGTCCTGGCAGGTGGCGATGTGTGTTTTGTTATTGCTCGTTATATCCATTCTTGTAATTCGTTTCGGACGGAATCGAAAATATCTGCCGGTGGGCTGGTTCTGGTTTGTCGGAACGCTTGTGCCCGTCATAGGTTTTGTTCAGGTTGGCCTCCAGGGCTTGGCCGACCGCTACACCTATATTCCCTATACAGGTCTTTTCATAATGATTGCGTGGGGCCTGCCGGAGCTTCTTTCGAAATGGCCGCAGCGAAAAACCGCTCTCGGCCTATCGATGGTAATAATACTGACAACCCTCGGGATATGCACGCATCAGCAGGTTAGCTTCTGGAATAACAACTTTACCCTCTTTTCGCACGCCATAGAGGTAACGCAAAACAATTATATTGCGCACAATAATCGTGGAGTTTACTACGACACCATTGGCCGCTACCAGGATGCGATAGAGGACTATAAGCAGGCTATAAAAACCAATCCGGATTACTCCGAGGCGAACTATAATCTTGGCGTCGCCTGCGGCAAACTTGGCCGCCGGCAGGAGGAGGTGGAGGCCTATAAGCGGGCCATAAAAATTAAGCCGTATTATGCCAAGGCATACTGTAATCTTGGCATTGCCTACGACGCACTTGGCCGCCGGCAGGACGCGATAGAGGCCTATAAGCAAGCCATCCGAATTAAGCCGGATTATGCCGTTGCATATCTTAATCTTGGCGTTACCTACTACAGACTTGGCCGCTATCAGGATGCGGTGGAGCCCTATAAGCAGGCCATAAGAATCCAGCCGGGTTTTGTTTTAGCACACTATAATCTTGGCGTTGACTATTCAGTGGCCGGCGACAAGAATTCAGCCCTTGAAGAATACAAAATCTTAAAAACGCTGGACGCCGAGAAGGCAAACGAATTGTTTAAATTGATTAGTAAATAGGTATTCCCGAATCAGCCGCGCTTTTAGCGCCCGGCACACCTAAGCTCAAAATGAGTGACAAAAGGGCCAGTCGTAACTGACTGGCCTGCAAGATGTTACAGGCAATAGCGGGGGCATCATATAAGGACCAAGAGATACCGGATATTTGGCCAATCAGGCCGGAAAACGATGGCAGTTTTGTCACTATTTGAGTAACGCTAAAACACGTAACTCTTTATCAGCCAAACATTTAGCGTATGTCACACCTCTATACCCTGACATGGATTTAAGGCCTATCCCTTACTAAGCGTATCTTTCAAAACAGCGCAAGTTGAGATGATTGAGATAGTCGCGTGATATTGCAAGATTCGACAGTAATATCTGAATTCTTGCAGCCACAAATATGTATGGATAATCCGAAACCTCTGGCAATGGTTTTAATCCGCTCAAACGCATTCTCTCTAATTTCTCTGGGCAGCGCGACTCCAAAGGAATTCTTTAAACCAATCGGGAGTTTAATGCCATTTAGATATGGGTTGAGCAGCTTGGACGCCAGTTTTTTATCAGTCATGTTCTTCTCAACGCTTGCTTTAATGGCAGGTCTGAGAAACAGGTAATTTATCGCAGCTTCTTTAATGCCGGTTTTGGCAATCGCGGAAAATAAATCGTTCAGAGCTTTATCTGAATCCATTACCTTATGAACGATAGGGTCTGCTCGTGCGCCGGTTGTTACGCCTATTTCAACGAGGTTTTGCATCGTTGCCAGTTTTTTTGATACACTTGCGGTTCCCGGCTCAAAGGTTTTTCTGATACTGTCATCAACGCTGGTCAATCCAATCTGGCCGCATACCAAATTCCTATAACTGGCAAACAGCTTAATGAACTCTGGCGGAATGATTGCTTTTGTGAGAAATTGAACACCGATTCCCGCTTCAAGTAAAGTGGCCATCGTTTTGTAGGTTTGCTCAAGTATTTGCGAAACCGGCTGGAATGGGTCACAGGAAGGGCAAAAATAGACAGCCTGCGGTTTCTTTCGTTTCCGGACAAGCTCTTGCTTGAGCTTATCAGCGGTATTGTCAAAAAGTATGACTTTACCATCTCCGGGATACTGAGAATAGCCCTTCGTATAGCAGTAAATGTAGTTATGAAAGCAACCTGCCGTTATGTTAATGGTCGGAATTTTTGAGAGGCAGCGAAGCTGCGAAGGCGTAAGGACGCTTGATATCCTATTTTTTCTAACAAGTCCGGCCATATTCTTAGGCGGGAATTATAGCGCAGAACCGAATGAATGTCGACCAATTTCAGCAAAATATGCTGCTTGGAAGATCGGCTTTCCCAAAAAACTTAACATCGGACGAGTTTTTTTATAGTACGGGAAGACCATCGCCTATTCCTCTGTAGCTTTACGTAGTACTTCTTTACCGCTTTCTCGCATAAACACAATCTATCGAAACAACTCCGGGTGGAAGTTCACCTGCGGCCCATTAGGGAGATGCTTCGACCGAAGGCTGGGTGTCAGACCATCCAGAGCGTGCAAGATTTCCGCCGCCATGGATTCTGCTTTGTGCTTATGCAAGCCACTAAACACAGAGCGATCGAGGGCGTCTCTTAGTGGGACGATGGACGGTGCCCCAATCATGCATAGCGCCGAGCCAGCGTGGGTACGCAACGTTAGATTCATCATTTCCGGTGACTCAGTGTATATATGCCGTTGTGATTCCGGAAAATACCTGAATCGTGGCTTCAATTCTTCAAATTCGCTTAGCGACTTTGGCCGCGACAAATCCAGAGTGTAAAACTGGACCATTTCCTGGATGTTCGTTCCAGACTTCCACAATCCCCACTGCACGAAGAGAGGAAGGGAAAAATCCCACATTCTATTGAGAAGAATGCGGGCGGCAATTGGATTGCCTCGAACCATGAGTTGATATAGCCTCTCTGCAGCAGTTCGTCGCACATCTTCGTCGGTTGAGTTCATCTTGGCTGCATGAATCTGCGCTACTAACCATGATAACATGGTTGAATCCTCCTTTTGCGCATTCACCTGATTATGCCCTACTCTTGTATTCGCCACATAACGCTCCGGCTCAAGCACGCGGCCTGTCCGCGTCGCCTTCAGCCGGTTGTTCGCAAAAGCATACCACGATGTCTCTGACAAATAAATTATACTGCATAACTGCTGGAAAGTCGACCAATTTCAGCAAAATAAGCTGCTTGTAAGATCAGGTGTTCTCAAAACTTAACGTCGGATGAATTTTTTATAGTACGGGGTTAATTTGAGAGCAAAAAGAAAGAGATAACTCCCTGCTTGCCAAGAAGTTATCTCTGCAAACCACTAGCGGGGGCATCATATAAGGACCAGGAGATACCGGATATTTGGCCAATCAGGCCGGAAAGTGATGGCACTTTTGTCGCTTTTTGAGAACCGCCAAAACGCGTAACTCTTTACCCTTCAAGGCGTTAGCGAATGTCACACCTCCATACCCTGACAAAAATTTAAGGCCTACCCCTGCCTTTAGCCCTGGCTGACATACCGTTGCAGAATACAAAGCACCTTGGTCATATTATATTCCATGCTCCGCAGGATTTTCGTTCACCTATACTCACCCATCAGCACAAAAGCTGCCCAGCAGAATGGAGCAGAGTAATCAGCATTCTTACCATCCGGAGATTTGCCCTGCCGCATCACCTGCAACTGGGCTTGCCTCATAGCCTCAGCCCTGTCTACCTTGCCCTCTTTTAGGTTCTTGAAAAACTCCGTCACCAACTGACCCGTCGGAGCGCTGGGTACCTGCCACAAACTCGCACCTACTGTTTCAGTCCCTGCCACAAAGAATGCTCCGCTTAAGCCCACCAAACCCTCTCCACCACTTAACCTCCCTAATCCTGTTTGGCACGCCGAAAGCATCACGAGGTCTGTGTCCAACTCCATATCAAGAATCTCCTGTGCCTGTAATAGACCGTCCTCCGTGGAATCCTTGCCAGGTGCTGATAGCGCCAAACAGGACAGCATGCCGTTGCGGGTATCAGCCATCCCATGGGTGCTAAATAGTACGTATCGCCAGTGAGGTGCACGGTCACCGCCAGCTAACAGTCGTTTGGCCTGCTCTTCACTGGCACCGGCGGATACGCACACTACCGATTCACCTTCAGGCCAATTCTCCATAGGATCGCGGCACAATTTGGGTTCTGCAAATAATGACGCAACTCTTGTTGCCTCGGCCTCTGTCTCTGGCAAGGAAGTCAGTTTCAGACCAATGCCGCTATAGTAATCATGTCGAAAACTTCGCATACGCGTGACAAGTTCATCAGCAGCCGGTAAAAGTACGCCTGTTCCAAAGTCTGGGTTGGCAAACGCTAATAACTGGCGTCTTTCTGTTTTCTGCTTAGTTTGTCGGTCTTTTTTCTGCTTGCGAATGGTTTCAAGGGTGGTCATTGCAGGAACTGAAGAAGTGGCAAACTCCTCGATCACGTACTGAGTTGCCTTGTTGTCTTTATCTTTGATACGTAGCATGGCAAAGGGAACATAATTCAGACTTCCGTCAGGTATCACCAGCAGATGGTGTATCTTTTTTTGGCGCAAATCGGCCAAAGCCGTATCAGGCAATACCGCTTTGCCAAGACGTTCTAAAATTGCCTTTTCCTGGTTGGCATCAACTATATTCTTACGCTGGGATTCAGAACGACCCTGGTCTTCAACTCGGGCACGAGCTAAACGCACCAGGCCATCAAGACCTACCTTGTCAGGTCGTGTTTTCCAAGCGTTTGCTAATTGCTCAAGAGTAGCTTGTTGTCGCGGCAAAAGCTCAGGAAGAGCAGGTGTATTAACTTCTATCTTATAGGCGGCGACTCCTTCCCGGGTGAGAATCAACAACCAGCCCTCTTTTTCACCTATGGAATATTGCAATACCGCTGTATTGGGCTCTAAGTCCTTAGCCATATCCATTGGCTTACGAAATTCAGGAGAGATATATGCTCCAAGCACTGTGCGTTTCAGCTCCGCCTCTATCATGTTCCGCCGCTGCTGCAACTGCTCAATGTCCTCGGTTAACTTCTTTCGTCGC
Organism: Phycisphaerales bacterium; assembly: GCA_003141275.1. GTDB lineage: Bacteria > Planctomycetota > Phycisphaerae > Sedimentisphaerales > Anaerobacaceae > Fen-1362. Next base: position 70,163 of record PLLM01000059.1, on the reverse strand, counting down.
TCAGGCTCGGTAGCAGGAAGTTCTTCTCTTAGTGAAAATAGTTTACTAATACGTAGAGATAATTCTTTATCTTCGGAAAGCAACTTCATATCGGGAGTAGCAGCCTTCAATGATACCTTCTCCCGCAGAGCATCTTCTAACGCTCGGCCCTTGCCCCGTTCGGCAAAATGAAAGGCAGACTCTAACAAAGCATGGTCAGAGTTTGGGTCTATCGACCAGTGAAGAATCTCCGGCTGTTCTACTTTGGCCTTCTTCTCATTGAGTTCTACCAGCAAACTCACAAAGGCAGGGAAGACCGTGGCTGGTTCTTCGAAGATCACCGTGCGATGCTCGAAGGCTTTGACAGAAGTTCGCGTCTGTTCAGCTATATTCACTGCATCCCAGAATGCTTCCACGGCTCTTTGTCTGTCCCCTGGCTGGCCACGAGAACGGTATGCGTCGCCAAGACCCTGAGAGCCCCACCAACTGTGTCCGGCTTGCCGAAACGTCTCAATAGCTTCAGAGAACTGCCCTGCTTCAAAGTGCGCCCAGCCTATGTTCCCGTAGCAGGCTTTCTGTTCCCGCTCGGTGCCTTCAATGCCCTTGTAGACAGATATAGCTTGTTCGCACTTGGAAATGGCGTTTTCATACTCGCTTATGTTCCAAAGCACCCAACCGGTGTCCAGATAGCAGGTCGCTTTCTCCCTCTCGGTGCCACTGATATTTCTACAGATAGCCAACGCGTGCTCAAGCTTGGCGATCTCTTCTTTATACTTGCCCATGTATCCGAGCACCACTCCTAAATCTACATAGCAGCCTGCCTGGTCCCGCTCTGCACCTTTGATGGCTTGGTACAAGCGCAACGCTTGCTCCTGATGAGATATTGCTTCCTCGTACTTACCCATATCATCAAGCACACTGCCAATGTTCTTGAAGCACCCTGCCTGCCATCGCTCCGTGCCTGTGACCGCCTGGTAGATTGCCAGGGCCTGCTCGAGCCTGGCAATCGCCTCCTCATGCTTGCCCATCCTATGGAGCGCCACGCCCATGTTCAAGTAGCAATGTCCCTGTTGCTGTTCAGTACCCTTAATGGTCTTATAGAGGCCCAAAGCCTGCCCCGACTCGGCAAGTGCATCCTCAAACTTGTCCATGTTAGCGAACGCCCAGCCAATATTATAATGTAGGCTCGCTTGATCCCGTTCCGTGTTATCGATCGTCTTGTAAATAGCCAATGCTTGCTCCCGCCTGACTATTGCTTCCTCACATTTGCCCAGCTTCCAAAGCGCCACGCCGATTTTTAAATAGCAGTCTGCCTGATCTCGCTTGGTGCCAGAGATCGTTTTGTAGACAGATAACGCCTTCCCCAAGCTATCAATCGATTCCTCATACTTGCTCATTATCCAAAACGCCACGCCTATTTGCTCGTAGCAGGCCGCCTGATCACTTTCTGTGCCTTTGATGGTTTGGTACAGCCGCAACGCCTGTTCATAACGAGCTATTGCCTCCTCGTCCTTGCCCATTTTCTCGAGCGCTACGCCAATGTTCTTACAGCAATCCGCATGGTCACCTTCTGTGCCCGGGGTGATTTCATAAATACGCAGAGCATCTGACCACTCCTGGATAGCTTTAGGCATATCCCCAGTACCATAAGCCTTGTAGCCACGCTCATAGGCTGCCTTGGCTTCTTCGATTCCTTGCCCACAGGCAATAGTTGATACAAACAGAATAAATAAACATGCTGTTCCATACACAATCGTTAGCCGTACCAAATGTAATTCCAACATTTGTTTAATAGCAACGGCCTCTTTTCTCCAAAGCTTCGCCAAAAGCATAAAGTCGTTTTCCATGAGATTATTCGCTAATTTGCCAATACTCATCGTCTGTTTTCAAAATTTATTTGGCTCTGAGAGTATCCCAATCTTATCGAATGCCTGACTAGCTTCGTCTGCACGTCCCTGCCCCTCGTAAGAACGTCCAAGAATTCGCCAGGCGAGCGGGTTATCCGGCTCCAATTTTATCCACTCCTGGCAAACGGCCTCAGCTTCCTGGAACTTTCCTTGGTCGAGCGATTGCATAGCAATAACAACGGCAGGTTTATTAGCATCAACCTTATCAAGTCCACGGGTCTTGAAATCGTCTGCGTTGATGCCAGGGAAACGAGCACCGCCTGATTCCCATGCCAAAAGTTCCACCTGTTGGCGCACATCCGACTGTGCATCATTTAAGGCAAATGACCGCTGAAAGGCGTCAAGAGCCTCTTTCTTACTACCAGTAGCCGCCATGAGTCTTCCCAACGCCTTGTATGCAGAGGCGGAACCCGGCTCGAGTTGGATTGCTTTACGCAGGGCATTTTCCCCTTCCCTCAAAGCAATCATCTCTTCGGTGTTTTTCTGAACTTTGTCTATGTAAAGCAGGCCAAGATTAACCCAGCCCTGAGCATCATTCGGCTCAACAGCCAGATATCGCTTGAATAATGACTCGGCTTCATCTGATTTACCCGCACGATATGAAATGATGCCAAGATTTGCAAGCGGTGATGAAAGTTTTGGGTCGAAGCTTAAAGCAGTTTCATATTGCTGGCTGGCCTTGCCGTCTTTATCCTGGGGGTCAATCATCATGTAAGCATTGCCTAGGTAGTTATGTAGGACGGCTTGCTGTGGGTGTTGAGCGACAAGAGTGAGATATCGCTCAAGAAACTGCTTTTCGAGATGCCCACGTCTGGCACATTCCTCAATCTGCCTGTGGAGGGCAATATCCTGGAGGTCTGTATCTGAAGCTAAACTGTAGGCGTCGAAAGCACAGGCGTAGTCTTTACGGTCGAAGCATTTTTTTGCTTCTATTATATAGTTGGGCAGAGAAATTTTATTATGAATACCTAACCTACTCAAAAATACGCACAATACAATAAATATGAGCACAATCGCTATTATTGCGCCTACCCAAACGCGTTTTTTCCTAATGGGTAAGCGGGGTTTGGCAATGAGCAGTTGTTCCAGCTTATCTATGCTCGCCTCGAATAAGTCGTGGGAATGGGTAACACCTTGAAGATTCGGCAACTCTGCCAAATCAGGCGGAAGAAAACCAAGGGGAGGCCATTGAAATCCACGGGCCATGACTGGGACAACATTTTTTTTATGCTTGATAGCGTACCCAACCTCTAATCTGAGCCAGTCGTTCTCCTCTTGACAACGATCAAGACAATTCGGTGTCAATATCAACACCATGTCTGAGGCTTGCTCAATCTTGTTGTATAGAGCGGTATTGAAATGACCGCTCCGGAGGTCTTCAACATCCATAAAGGCAGCGTAACCGCGTCGTTTTAGTGCATCCCAGATAAGCCTTGCTAACTCCGAACCTGTTTCCCGTCGATAGCTAATAAACACCTGGACATCCGGAACGTTCCTTTTTGCTGTCATTGTTAATTCTCCAGATTAAGCAAAATTGAAATCGCGTCAAACCTTTCCCAAAAACTTAAATAGAATACCCTCTCCGCTCCACCTGCATGTCGCGAAAGGTACTGCTAATAAAAACTCTAACACTTCGCCACTCCTGACCCATAGATTACCTCTGCAGGATTTTCGTTCACTTATTCTCACACATTAACACGAAGCCGACCAGGATTGGCATATCGAAAGGTTCAGTGGTTCGCATCGGTCGCACCTTCGACCTTCCGACGTAAATGCAGCAAAAACTTCTCGTCTGCCGCGGAGATGAACAGGCCGCGTTGCTTCATATCGGACAACTGCTCATACGCCTTGCGCAACCAAGCAATCGCCTCGCCGCTGCCGGTCTTTTCGCAGATATCCGCTATCCTCCAGTAACTTACCCACAAGTCCCGCTGCCACCCGGCGTTGGTCAGGTCGCTCTGCGCGAGACGCTGACGATTAACCAGCGATTCCTGATAGGCCTTTAACGCACCAGCAAGGTCGCCCTGTGCTATCAGCGCATCGCCGACTTTTTCATGGCTGACGCTCAAGTCACGCTGCCAGCCGGTGTTGGTCGGGTCGGAGCCGGCCAATCGCTCCATTCCCGCCTGATACTTCCGATACGCTCCCAGCGCCCCCGCCAAGTCGCCTTGCTCCTGCAATACCACCCCCACAAAACAATGTGCTGAGGCCAAGTCACGCTGCCAGCCGGCGTTGGTCGGGGCGGCCTGAGCGAGACGCTGACGAATAACCAGCGATTCCTGATGGGCCTTTAACGCACCAGCAAGGTCGCCCTGTGCACGCAGAATATCGCCTATTTTGCCATGGCTGAATGCCAAGTCACGTTGCCAGCCGGCGTTGGTCGGGTCGGACTGGGTGAGACGCTGCGCAATAACCAGCGATTCCTGATAGGCCTTTAACGCACCAGCAAGGTCACCCTGTGCAAGCAGAATATCGCCTACTCTGTTATGGCTGACTGCCAAGTCACGCTGCCAGACGGCGTTGGTCGGGTCGGCCTGCGCAAGACGCTGGGCAATAACCAGCGATTCCTGATAGGCCTTTAACGCACCAGCAAGGTCGCCCTGTGCCTGTAGAACATCGCCTACTTTGTTATGGCTGACGCTCAAGTTCCGCTGCCACTCGGCGTTGGTCGGGTCGCTCTGCGCGAGATGCTGGGCAATAACCAGCGATTCCCGATAGGCCTTTAACGCACCGGAAAGGTCGCCCTGGGACTTCAAAAGATCACCTTCGTTATTGACAGCAGACGCCCGGTTGTGCAAGGTAACGGGTTGAGAGGCCTCTGTCCCGAGTTGCTTGTAATATTCGTCCACGCGTCGTTTGACCTTTTCAACAAGGTCTAATCTGCCAACAGATGCAAGGTCGTCGCGCATTCCATAGACAAGGAACTCCAGCATTCGCTCCGCCTGCTGGCGTGCCTTGATGGCTTTGATTCGCTGCTGATTCGCATGCCAGGCCAGAGCACCAATGCCAAAGATAAGCAGCAATGCCGCCGCAAGTGTAAACTCAAGACGACGGATTCGACGCTGCGCATCACGCTGGCGCAATGCGTCAAAACTTACACCCAGCATTCCAGCCAGAAGTTTGACCTTGGCACCGCTTTTCCCGTCCCCTTCGGGGCGCGCATCAGCGGCAATCGGTTCGTGCGCCAGTAGTGCCGGCGGGAAACACTCTTGTTCGCCTCCTGAATTCGGCTCGCCATCGACAATCATTGCCAGGACACGCTGATGTCTGCCGAAAGAATGGAACGTTTCTATTTCTTTATTAACCCAGCGTGATTGCGCCGCATGCCGCGAGCACACAACGATTAAGTATCGTGAGGCGCGCAGAGCATCTTCAATCTCCACGCCGAGGTCGGATGCGGCCGGCAGTTCGGCCCGGTCGTGAAACAGCGGATGAAATCGCTTCGGCGCTGGTTCGCCGACCGGCGTAGTATGTCGCACCAGTTGCGCCGGGATACCGTAAGTTTCAATCGTACGGTGAAGCCAGCTCGCCCACTTCTTGTCCTGGTTACTGTAGCTGATGAAAGCCCAATAACGATATTGAGATGAATTCTGCATTTTCATTCCGTCAAATAAATATTGGGCTTTAGAAATCGTAAACCATTCATATTTTTTTAATATATTCTACTATACATAACTAATGAGGATGACGTTAGTCGTTTCATTATCCTTTAATCTTTTCGACATGCATCACCGACATCCTTCAGGCGATACACCTCCAGCCCCGCTTCTTTAAAGGTCCGCGGAAGTTTGATGATTGCGTCAAGGTCGTATTGCTGGATATCCAGTTTTAATTCCCGCCATGGAATTAACGATGGGGACAATTTTTTATCCACATTCTTAATCGGATCATAACGCCAGCCCTGAAGCAAACGTTCGACATTCCACCGACCATGTTCCATCTCGGCAAGCCGGCGGATGTCATCTTTGCCGATGGCTTCTTCCATATTCAACAACGGCTTGTCGGGATCCTTTATCGGCCTCAGCCCCAATCCAACGGTGCTGAGAATATGTTCCGCATATGCTACCTGATGATAACAAGATAGCTTCAAATCCTGCGGTAGAAATTCCCATGGCTGCAGCGATTTTTCTTTGGGACGTACGGATTTGAGATATTCCTCATGCGCATGTTGAGCAGCCTTGTCAAACTCACTTCGGACTGCGGGTTTATCTTCGATAAGGATAAAGGCTCGCAGAGTCATTACATCTTTAGGTAGATGAATTAGATTAGGATGGTCCTGCCATGTCGGGTCGATAAACTGTCGTTCTTTTGGTATGGCGGCATCCTGCACAAGTCCCACACGGGCACCAAGGGCCAGTGCGGCAACTAATTCAATCCGCGAAATTCTGCCACCACAATAACTAAGCAGTTTGACACGATTGGTATCCACACCGGCGGCAACCAGATCTGTCCAGCCCTGCAACGAATCCAAAGGGGTAAAATCAGTACCGGGACTGCTGAAACAATCGTCAAAACGGGTTTTATTTTTTTCCTCATCCACACCGCGAGGTAGTGAACGAGGTAAATAGCCATAAGCGAGAATACGTTTGTTAGAAGCTTCTGCGATATCACCAGCAAGACCGCTCATACCCCATGCTGTCCCGCCGCTGATTATCGAAAATTTTAATCCATCCGCAGCTTGCAGCAGGTCATCTCTCAACGTGCTGATAATATTTTTCACGGATGGTGCGCAACCACCAGAGATAATCAAAATCGCCTGATTCGGTGTAAAGTGGGGGCTGTGGCCTGAAGTTGCCCATGAGGCCAATGTAGCAAGTTTCGATATCGCAGCCTTATCTTTGACACGAACTGATAACGCCAAAAACAATAGTCGCTCAAACCACCCAAAACCTTCCAGTTTCTCACTGATACAGCGGATATGTTCGAGAGTGTTACGCATACGCCGCAACGCACGCCCTACGGCACAATTCCGTGATGGCGTCTTATCCGCCGGGGTCTCACACAAACAGATCAGATGGGCCAGCGCATCGAGTGCATCAAACGGTTCACCCAGTAGCAGATGAAACATAGATAGACTCGACCATGCCGCCGGCAGATTGACCTTACCTTCTATCTGCTTGTGGCACCGTGCCATCGCTGCTTTGATCATAGGTTTGGTCAACTGGATAGGCAGGTTATTTCCGAGATGAGCAATCTCAAATTCCAGATAATGGCACAGTGCAATAGGATTGGCCGAATCAACCTCGATAGCCTCGGAGAACAACTTGCGGGCCTCGTTGTTATTATCATACGCCCAGGATTCCGCCAGCAGGCACAACGTTTCCGCATCGCGGCCCTGGCCCTGTCCTTGACATGCTTTCTCAAGTTCACCACGGCCTTCGATAAATTCATCGCTTTTGGGATGGTCTGCGTAAAGCTCAGTCAGAGCGATACCACGAACCCGATGGATGGCGCTATTATTTCCCGTGGTGAATTTTTTAGTCTCTTCCAAAGCCATTTCATGTCGGCCGATGGCTAAAGCAAGCTGGGCAACCTTAGCGGCCAATCCCGCTTCATCCGGACAATTAGCAAGCACAATCCGGAGCTTGGCGATTTCGGCTTCAACTTCATCTCGTGTATGATAGGCTCCAAAATTCGATTTGAATTCATCCAAACCATGTATCAGATTCCCAAATTCACGATCTGTACTTTCCAGGGTGGCGGCTATTGCGGCAAATTGGCGGTTAATCCGGTCTGGCACTTTAAATTCCGTCTTATAGGTCATTTCGTGGCCAATATCAGCCCAGGCATGCTCGAGAAGTGTGCGAACCTGAATCTCAGCTTTGAGCGGTCGGTTGGCCGCCTCTGGACCGATCTCATCGGGGCCGTAGCCAAGAATGCCTTTAGGGATGTTGAGAGCTATACCGGCGGCCTTGAGTTTATCGGGATTAATCTGAACGATGTAGTGGACGGAACGGTAACCAAATTCCGTGGGCTTGAGCCGGTTACTAACATCCTCGCTGTTCTTCCCGTCGATATCGAATGCTTGCTCGATGAACTGGCACACAGCGTGCACTTGGTCTGAAGTCTGAGTTATAACACGCCCACCGCAAAGATCCGTTATGCGAATCAATGGATCCGGCGGCAACGGGTCTGTCGGGTCAATATACAGGGGGCGTTTACGCAATATCTTCTCAGCAAAACTCGGTATGCTCTTGGCACGCGCCTCTATTATGGCCAGCGGGGCAAACTTGCTGCAAGCCTCTTTGAGAACCTCCTTTAGAAACTCTTCATATTTCACGTAGTAAGGTCTAACTTTATCGAACCTTGGAACATGTTTTGCCACCCATTCTTCTTCTGGCGATTTCGCCCTCTTTTCGATATCCTCCCTTGTTTCAGTCATGGTTCTTTCCCCTATCTTTTTTTGCCGCTACATAAGATTCGGCCAGTTCCTTAAGGCCGCCGGTCAGATTCCATTCCGGTACTTCTGCCATGGGAACCCACGCATGATCGTCATGTTCTTCACTCAACCTGAGGGTTCCACCTAATAGCTTGGTTTCTATACACAACACTGCCAGACGGACCTCGGCCATCTCTATGCCAATGGCCCCGACTACATCCAACAACTCGACTTCCAGCCCAGTCTCCTCACGGACCTCACGCAGAAGGGCCACGTCGAATGTCTCGCCTTCATCGACTTTTCCCCCGGGCCATTCCCACTGGCCGACAAAGTGCTTGCATACATCCGACCGCCGAATAAGCAGACACCTCCCCTGCTTATCTGTTATTACCGCCCTAACCGCTAATTTAAATGGCTTCTCAGGCATCGCTGCGCCTTTTTCAGCTCAAATTCGGCAAGAAATATGTGGAAAACAGTCCTCATAAACAATCCTCAAAACAATACAATTTTACTGACCCCGACAAGGGATGTCCAGAAGCATGATTGCCTGTTTTTGCAGGTTATGTAGTGGTCAACTTCACGGCTGTCTTTCGTTCGATTGTTTTAGTGTAATCAATAGTAAAAAGGCCAATAAATTATCGGTAAGAATCATTCGCTTTTTATCAATTCCGCTTCTGAGAATGGTGTTTTCCGTCTTCAAATACTCAATGATGTCCTGCGGATGTCTGTTTATCCAGCCTGCGAACATAGCAAGCAGCATAATAAAAGGGCCGAATTTTCATAAGGTTTCCTATGAATCCGAATAAAAGTTGGAAATTATAGGCGAGAGTCTGTAAAAAATAGACCTATTTTAACAAAATTAACCACTCCCAACGCTACATTTACTAACACCTTAACATCAGACGAATTTTTTTATAGTACGGCCTGACACTCCATCACAACACGAAACCCTTTGCTGACGAGCCGGATGACGGGCGAGACCCAGCCGCTGACGGTGACGGGCTTCACACAACCGCGACAAGCAGAGCGGCAAAACTCCGTATCGCCGAACCAGGAGCCGCCGCGAAGGACACGATCTTCGCCGGAACTGGGCCCCTGAGGGTCTACCTCTGGGCTTTGCGAGTAATAATTTTTCAAATACCAATCGCTACACCATTCGTCGACATTGCCTTGCATGTCGTATAAACCAAAAGCGTTCGGCTTCTTCTGTCCAACAGGATGCGTCTGACCACCAAAATTCTCGACGTACCAGCCATAATCACCAAGCATTGAATCGCTGTCTCCAAAATAAAACCGAGTTGTGCTGCCTGCCCGGCACGCATACTCCCATTCCGCTTCAGTAGGCAACCTATATGTCTTGCCTTCCTTCTGACTCAACTTCTTACAAAAATCCACGGCATCATTCCAGCTTACCCCCTCCACAGGCAAGTTATCTCCTTTGAAATTACTCGGATTACTCCCTATAACCGCCTTATACTGGGCCTGCGTCACTTCACATATGCCCATATAAAATTCCCTGCTTATCTTCACCCGGTGCTGTGGACCTTCATCTGAATTTCTGTTGGCCTCGTTGGAAGGTGAACCCATTACAAATTCCCCCGCAGGGATATACGCAAGCTTCATATTTATGGTATTGGTGATTAAATCGCCACGGTGCTTATCCTGAGCCACTTGGGGTGTTGTTTGCTCAGTAGCAGGCGTAGAAGAAATAACAACCTTCTTGGAATCACTGGGGGATGATGACTTACTTAATGCATTCGCCGAATTAGCGTTAGGTTGTTCTGTAGAATTCTGAGATTCCAAGACAACACGAAACCCGCTGTGGTAGAGCCGGGCGTCTGGCATGTTCCTGCCGCGATTCGCTGAGCGGCAGAACCTCGGGGAGCTTAACCAGGACCCGCCGCGAAGAACATGAGATTCGCCGGAACTCGGCCCTTGCGGGTCAACCTCAGGACTATTACTGTAATAACTCTCTCCATACCAGTCCTGACACCACTCCCAAACATTACCGTGAATATCATACAAGCCAAATCCGTTTGGCTTCTTTTGACCTACAGGATGTGTCTGTTTGCCTGATTTATCATAGCCATACCACACATAATCATCAAGCCCTGAATCACTGTCACCAAAACAAAACCGAGTTGTGCTGCCTGCCCGGCATGCGTACTCCCATTCCGCCTCCGTAGGGAGTCTATAGGTTTTATTTTCTTTACGGCTCATCCATTCGCAAAATGATATAGCATCATTCCAACTCACATTCACTACCGGATGAGTATCTGTCTGAGAGAAGCCAGGATTTTTCCAATTGGCACCGTTTACTTTGCCCCAACTGTTCCCGTCCGGCGCAGAAGCCCACCCTTCTTTTTCCGCATCGGTCTTATATCCGGTATCGTCAACAAATCTCTGGAAGTGGCCTACCGTAATCTCATAGACTCCCATCCAGAAGCCCTTGCTTATCTTCGCCTGATGCTGGGGTCGTTCCCAATCGTTGCTATCCTTATCATTCGAAGGGCTTCCCATCATAAATTCACCTGCAGGGATATACACAAGCTTCATACCTATGGTATTGGTGATAATCTCACCGGCATTTGGCCCGAAATAGCCAGATATCTTTTTCTTTAATGCAATCGCTTCAGCATTATCAGGACACAATTTCAATGCCTGCTCAAGCAACTGCAACGATTCTTTACCCGTCTCCTTACTGTCCTTGGTCTTCGCTTTTGCTATTAAATTGTTACTCTCCCTCTGACGACGTTCCGATTCAAGCTTGTCATGAAACGCCTTTTTGGCTGTATCCAGCTTTATCTGAGTTGAAGTAATCTGCTTATATGACAATGCCTTACTATAATTATCGATTGCCTCATCTAAATTGCCTGCCGCCTCGCTGCTGTCGCCTTTTGCCAGATACAGATTATGCTGACAGGTAGCAAGTTTGTCCTTTGCTTCAGCATCATCCGGCTTGACTGCAAGGACCTTTTGATACGATTCTATCGCTTTCTCCCAGTTCTCTTTGGCTTCATATATAAAGGCGGCCTCAGTCAGATTGCGAAAACTCTGCACTTGTTCCACCTGTTCGTCGAACTCCTTGCCTCTCCTATTTCCCGCCTCGTCCAGTTTCGTTGTGAGCGCTGACTGCGGCTGCGTGGAAGGTAGCAAGGTTGGAGCTTTCTGCCCACTCCGTAGAAACAGGAAAAGTCCCGAAATTACGAAACAAGCTGCTGCTATAGCAATAATCCATTTCAGCTTTCTCTTTGAAGTTTTGACTTGTTCCACTGGCTTCCCGGCTGGTCTGTTCCCATAGGAAGTTTCATCCTCCTGTTGTGTCCCCAGTAAGGAATGAATGGAGTCAGCGAGACGATTTATCTCCTGTTCAATTGGCGGCGTGAAAGCGTCAACCCACTGGGAGGTACGAATACGGAATTTCAATTCTCGGGAAGGCTCCACGTTCTTGATGCGCACAGGAAAAACTGGAATTCCATTCTCAAATGCTTGATCGACTTCGCTCACGATTGCCCTTGATTTATTTGCATGCTCCGAAAAAATCAACACGAGCGCGTTCGCCCGATCAATGGCATCGCTAATCGCTTCAGCCCAATTGCTACCCGGCGGCACATCGCGTGGGGCAATCCAGCACAACAGGCCGCGACTTTCGAGGATGGCACAAACTTTGTAAGCAACGGCTTTATCTTTGTTGCTGTAGCTTATAAATAAGGGTTTATATGGCTTTCCATCGGTCATTGCTCTGGTTCTCCCTATGTGTATTGAATTATACCTCTTCGCGGTGTCGACGACAACCAAATCTTTGAGCATGCCTTATAAAAACCATTGTGGATTGTCGGTAGTAACGGAGACAAAGGCGGAGCGACGAATAACTCGCAGATTATTCCCAGAAGCCATCTTGGTTCCTTCACATTCCACAAAGCTATTCCCAGCGTGAACACAGGGGGCTTATCCAGCAACCGTTCCCGGTGTCGCAAGGGCACCTGCATATCGCGGAAGGTGCTGCTGATAAAAACTCAAATTGTTTTCCAATCTCTATTCACATATTCACTCAGGCACGTCTCTCAACCCAACATGAATCCAGGGAGCCAACCAGGGAGCATAAGATATTCTTAGCGTATCGCGAGTGGCTGATAAACAGATTGCGGGTCATAGTCGTCTAAGCCCCTGTTGGATTCGGCTTATTGATACAGGCCTTCCTATTGAAATCGTCGAGCAATTTCGGAATCAGCCGGACGAATTTTACATCGTATTCCTGAATCTTCGGCGGCACCTTGTCCCAGTCGTCGAGGTAAGGATTGGTCTTGCTACCCTCTTTTCTGGGACCCAAGGTCCAGCCAGCCAGTTTCCGCTCAATGACCCAGCGTTCGTGTTCCATACGGGCCAACATCTCGATTTGGTCCGGCTTGAACTCGGTCACGGCCGGCCGAGGGTCGGATTTCTCGACAACCTCACAATCAATGGTCCGAAGTTTGACAAAAATGTGAGCCGCCTGTTGGCGATTGGACTCGCGAAAATCCTCGGAGATGTCATCCCAACCCGGCAAATCCGAGACAGTTGGGGGAGCTGGTTGGGGACTAAGATTGATTTCGTAAAATTCGTGAATCTTCTTGGCCAGCCGGTCGTCCAGGGCATCACTCAGTAATTCGGGATCGCAGCAGTCCTCATAGACACCGAAGGGCCGAATCCATTCAAGCGAGTTGACTTCAGTTTCCTTGAACAGGTGGGCCAGGCCGCTCTGCCGAGCCATTCGCACAGCCAGACGAACGTCGAAGGTATTAAGCAACATATACAGCTGCATCGCAACCTCCAGAGCTCTTGGCTCATTGTCAAAACAGATTGCCACGGAAGTGACGTATTCTTTATCACTGCACCATTCCCGAATCAGGTTGCGGGCCTGGAGGGTCACGGCATCAAGGGTATGGAATTTCAGGTCGCATAGCTCGGCAAACATCGGATAACGGAACAACAGTGATGCCTGCCGGTCTTCTGCACAGCGGTCGATGACCGAGATACGGATGGGTTTGCCGCTGGCAAAGATTCCGACCTGGACAGCTCGCAGGGCCAGGGCACGGCCCATCCGGCCGAAACCGAGGATGACCAGGTGCGCCCGGCGAGGGTCGTCCTTGTGCAGACCGCCTCTGTCGAGAGGCAGGTCCTCCCGAAGCAGGCGCCTCGCCTCAAGGTCGAACAAGTCAAAGAAGTCAATCTTCACGTTACGATGGTCTTTGGTCAGGTTCTGCTGCAGTGATTGACGCAGATCCAGATCGCTCAGATGCACATGGCAACGCAACTCCTGCTTAACCTGAGACCTGATACTACGGGCCTGAGCCGCTATCTCGCAATTGGTGCTGTCATCCGGACACAAGGCATAAAGCTGGGCTGCGCGTTCCACACCCGCCCTTCGAAGCACCTCGAGATGTGTGGCATCACCCTCGATAACATGGCCCCCCGCATGGTGACATATATTATCAAGGTCCGGCAATGGGGCCTTATCGATTACCACCACCTGCTCTTTGTTTTTCAAAAGGCAACATACAAGCAACTGGGTCTTTTGACTCAGTCCACAGACGACCGTATGCCCACTGAGCCGTTTCAAAAGAAAGGCTGTTAGCTCCGCCCGGAACATGGCTTTGGCCACCTCGACAACCGCCAGCAATATCGAAGCGGCTGCCAGCCATCTGGCCCAGTCCAGCATTACAGGTATAGGCTGCTCAAAATATAAAAAACGCATAAAGAAAAGCTGCACGGTCTGGTACAGGACTGTACTGAGCGAAAATTCATTTTGATTAAGGCGGCCATACTGTACAAATCCTATTATGCCGGTTACAAGGGCCGCTATTGTACAGAGGGCCAATACTCTCACGATCCAGCGTGACAGGGCCTTGGGGTAGAGGTTCAGGTAGCTCATGAACGTGTCAATGACGTTTTTCATGTTATCTCCAGAATACCTTCCTGCAGTCATCTATCCAGTCATTGTTCCAAGTGTAGCAGATGAAATTATAAGAGTAAATCACTTCGATTTACAAAAAACGTTTTATTTAGATTCACCCGCCGCGGCACGAATAGAATCGAGAATCGGCTTAATCTGCCCCACAAGTGCTGTTAATCCGTTTTCCACGGTGATGTTACATTCCTCCTTAGCCAACGGCAATGGTTTCTGGTTCTTCAGGAAATCGAAACGGTCGAGATTGAGTAATCTATTGCCGTGAGCCGAAAGAAATGCCAAAATCACGACCGAGTTCGCTTTGAGCAAGAGAATCAGTCAGGCTGGCGCAGTTTATTGACAAGTATAAGATATTGCCGCTGCCGGGACGTTCTTCCCTGAACTTCCTGACATAGTAGTTGGCGATAATTTCCTTTCCGACCCCGCGCGGCCCACAGAAAATGCACCGAAACCCGGCCTTGGCAAAATCCGCCACCGCCTCATATCCCTCTCTCATAACCTTGCTCTTCGGCGAGTACTCATCAAAACTGGTTATAAGATTATTATCTATTTCAGACATAGCCTTTATCCTAATAATTGTTTAAAAATGAAAATATCTTTCGAAAATAACTTTTTATTTTATCAGCTTGTGCCGCAGCATTAATGAAATACATAGTCCACTTGATCTGCCTAGAAAGTGCTTTAAACCCGTGTTCCACAGATATGTCGAATGCCTTCTGAGCTAACAGCAATCCATCCTGAGGACGCCTCATATCTTTGGTTAATAGAATGGCTTGATTGAAAAAAGTTCTGGCAAGCCCCTCTTTATATCCAATTTCTTTGCAAATGAATTCTACTTGTGTATAGTACTTCATTGCCTCCTCGAATTGGCCACACTCAGCCAGGATCATCGCCTGATTACCTAAACAAGCTGATAGACTCGCCTTATCGCCAAATTCTTTGCAGAAAGTCTCTACTTGTTTAAGGTATTTGATTGCTTCTTCAAAACGCCTCCAAACAATCAAAATCGCAGCCTGGTTTCCTAAACTCTCTGACAAGCCCCTGTTATCGCCAAGCTCTTTGCAGAGAGCCTCTTGTTGCTTCATATATTCCATTGCCTTCTGGAGTTGGCCCCGCTCCGCCAAAATCCGGGCCTGTTTGCCTAAACAGATGGACAGACTTGGCTTATCCCCAATTTCTTTAAAAAAACCTTCTAGTTGTTTATGGTAGTTCATTGCCTCTCTGGCTTGGCCCAACTCCTTCAAAAGACATGCTTGGTCTCCTAAACAGCGAGATCGAAGCGACTTAAAGTCAAGCTTTTTGGAGATGGTCTCTGCTTGCTTAAGGTATTTCATAGCTTCTTTGAGTTTCCCCCATTCCTTAAGAATCATCGCTTGCCTACATAAACAAGCGGACAAACCTGCCTTATCTCCAAGTTCTTTGCAGAGAGCCTCTTCTTGCTTAAGACATCTCATAGCCTCTTTGTGTTGTCCCCAGTCTTTCAGAATCATCGCTTGTTCACCTAGGCCTTTTGACAATCCTGTTTTATCACCAAGCTCTTTGAAAAGAGCATCTGCTTGTTTAAGGCATTTCATGGATTCTTTTAGCTTGCCCCAATTAAACAGGATATTTGCTTGGTTACCTAAACAAGTAGCCAAGCCTTTCTTAAAACCAATCTTTTTGCAAATAGCAGCCACTTGCTCAAGGTACTTCATTGCTTCTTCAGGCTGACCCCAATCATATAGGATACCTGCTTGGTTATTTAGACAACCGGACAAACCCAAATTATCACCAATCTCTGCGAGAAGGGCTTCTGCTTGCTTAAGGTATTTCATTGCCTCTTTGGGTTGTCCCCAATAATACAAAATCTGCGCCTGACCGTCTAAATTGCCTGCTAAATTCGTCTTATCAGAAATCCTACGATAATACTCCCCCAAAAAACTATGCAACGAAAACGCCTCAGACAGGTGTCCTGTATTTGCGAATAGCGTAGCAATACTCCAGGCATATTCTATGCAGGATTCTGGGTCTCCATTAATAGTCGAATAAGCATCAATCATCTGAAAAGAAGAATTAGCTTCAATCAAAGCCCAATAGGCTTGAATCTCAAACTCATTAACGTTATAGCACGCTTGGAAAAAAGAAAGATCAGACAACAAATCATACAATCTCTGCCAGGATTTTGCCTGTGCTAATTGCCAGGGCAATTCCTCTATCTTGCGAGGGCCAAGTTCTTCTGATTCAAAATAATTCGCCAAACGCAGATGAGCGTCACGCTGTTCATTTTTAGAAGACAGGTATTTGTGTTCAACGGCTTCACGAAGATAATCGTGGAAGAAGCTAATTAAGCCGGAGCGATTCACTAAAGATTGTTCAGCGGCTAAATAAAGCGGTGACCATATAGCTCTTGGCAGCGATTCTCCATCTTTGCCAAGCAACTCCATAAGCTCGGCCTCAGATAAACCTCTTCGAGATGCCCAAATCAATTGCATAGTATCTTTAACAACACCGGGACGCTCACGCTGGTAATCCTGCTCATAGCGATCAAGAATCTTCTCATATAACTGCGGAATCGTATGAGCGGAAAGGTAATAGTCAATTTTCTCATTGAGTCTTTCGTGCCGACCAAACAGCCGCAATTCCTCTAATAATGCCCGCAGATAAAGAGCATTGGCTGTTTGGCTAACGGCAAGAATCCTATTTATCTGTCCTTTTTGAAGCGTCTTTCTGTATTGGTCAAGGTACTCTACAATCAGCTTCCCTCGTTCATCAGCATCAAGGAGATTTACCTGTAAAACAGGCCAGTTTCGCTTCTTGAGTTCATCTAATGGCCTGCCGGGTAAAGTTGAGACAATCAAACAAACATTCGACGGTATCGCTGGTGGCAGCCAGACCAAATCAGGGGCTCCATCACGGTCTTCTAATTGGTTCAAGGCATCCATAATAAGAATTACTCTGCCTTTAGCGGCTGCCATGTGAAGCCAGTTTGCAAAGGCAAGGCGCAGCTCATCCGGCTTATCGGGTATATCCTGCTGAATGCCGAATCGGCGTTTAATTTCTCCCATTATCCGCCGAATCATTCCCGCCCAGTCAGAACTGTAGGGCGTCGCGCCGATGTAATGCTGAATGATAAAGGCATCAGGATACTGATTGCGATATCGTATGACCCAGTTGGCTAATAGAGCGGATTTACCCGAGCCGCTTTCGCCAAGGATTACAAGGGGCTGTTCACTCTGCCCGCTGGCGTGTTCATCCAGGCGCTTGTAGTAGCTTTCCCGGCCAATATACACATGTGCCCTGCTTGCGGCGTATGCCTCGTGGTCCATCGCCTCACGCGTGAGCGGGTCGGGCTGTGAACCCTCTGGGTAAAGCTTGTCAATAACCGCCGTCAGGTCTTTAAGAACAAGCTCGCCGAGGGTCTCGGGCGTGGGGTAATTCTCGCGGACGGGGAAATTATTGTCCCGAATCTGCTGCTTCAGTATTTTTAATTTGTCCGCGGATTGTGCGTCCTCGCAGATATAATCCGAGCGTGCTTCAGCCGGTATGTCATCAACATATTTAGGGTCACGGAAGTAAAAGTAGGCATGCCCTGCCATTTTGGGGTCGCGGAGCACGCCATGCAGAATCTCCAGTTCGGTAACCGACTTGTGGTCTTCGAACTGCTCTTTTAGCCACTCCTCTTTTTCCAGCAGTTCGGCAGGGATACTCTGCGGCACCCAGCCATAGCGTTCGCCAAGCAGGCCAATGAAATAAGGACGGCAGCGTTTGATTTCCTCAAGGCAGATGGGCAGGACCTTGCCTTCGGCGGCCTGCTCATCGGTAACGCCCCAGCGCAAGTCCACCTCGCCCCAGGTTACACCGCGGGATTCACAGAGCTTGCGAAGCTGCGGAAAGATGAACTTGACAAGGTAATCCCGCTCCGCCTGCATATCGCGAAACGTAGAAGATACGAATACGCGGATACTGCGCTGGTCATTCATTTGCACTCCCGCCTGCTCAGCCATTGCTGCTATAGCCCTCTAATGATATCTGTAAACTTCAGCCAGAATTATCAGCAAAATATAACACGCAAACGCTATATTCACAAGCCCAACCCATACTATAACAGAATTCGTCCGACGTTAACGTATTGGTAAATATGAGGTTGTGAGTGGTTCGTTTTACTAAAACAGGTCGTTTTTTTGTGGTATCTCTTAGCGCATAATATATGGGCAATAAACTTATAAGAGGTATTGGATAACGTCAAACAGGCCATCCCTACGGTTAATGACAGATGTACGAAGTGTGGTGCCCCTTCTGATAAAAAACGAAGGTTAATAGCGGGTTAATTTGAGAGCAAAAAGAAAGAGATAACTCCCTGCTTGCCAGGAAGTTATCTCTGTAAACCAATAGCGGGGGTATCATATAAGGACCTGGAGATACCAGATATTTGGCAAAAAGTGCCGAAAATTGATGGCACTTTTGTCACTGTTTGAAGACCACAAAATCGCGTAACTCTTTATCTGTCAAACACTTAGCCAATTTAACGCCTCCATACCCTGACATGATTTTAAGGGCCACCCTGCCTTTAGCCATATTTATCAAGGGCAGCCACACTGTCACTAGAACTGTAAAAATATTCATCCCATTCATCAGGCCGCCCTCCTGTACGATTTCAAAAGCCCATCTATACGCCGCCGCGGTCATTATTGAGCTCCCACCAACCAGTCCGTAACAAAGACAGCCAAGTCTGTCCAATCAATAATATTATCCTTCGGGTCTGAAATGTCGCAGGATTGGTTCCAATTTATCTCTCCCGGCTGGCTCATCCATGCTGATGCAAGAATGGCAAAATCCATTAAATCTTCCTGACCATTGCCATCGAAATCGCCCGCGTAAATCGCTGGTGGTATATACTCAATGCCCGCCAACCAGTATTCGACAAAAACAGCAAAGTCCGACCAATCAATGATATCATCTTTCGGACTTGAGATATCGCAGGCTGGATTCCAGTTCGCCTGGCCCGGCTGGCTCATCCAAGCCCGTGCAAAAATGGCAAAATCCGCGAGGTCCTCCCAATTATTGCCATTGAAGTCACCCGCCGGTGCAATGGGCGCCGAGACATAGCCACCAATAACAATGCTGTTGTTGGCTTTATTCTGCTCCTGAATCGCGTTAGATGGGTCAAGAATTACAAACAACTGTTCCCACCCTATATTGACAGGTATATAGGGAATGCTCGCCGTTGCGATTCCCCCCACCGTGGCATTCAGTAATATCGTTCCATCATCAATTCGAATTCCCCCTTGATTTGGGTCGCCCAAGTAAACAGCCAACCCAAAGCTATTCGCTGCCGCCAGCCCGCAGTTATGTATGGTGATAACGATGCCACTACGATTGCCTTGCGTCAGCGGACTTGGCTCGAAAACAACATCGGAAGGCGACACATACAGGTCTGGCAAAGGTTGGGCATGAGGAGTTACTGGGCCAGTGTTCACAACAATCTCCGCTATATTCCCCAAGCTATCAACAGCTGCGACGGCGAAATAATAATCTATATTATTGTTAAGTCCTGTAACCTGGTATGTCTTTGTCCCCAATGGGATCAATACGGAATTGACTGGTTGTAAACCATTTGTGACTGAGATTGGCGATGGACTGGCAAAGACATAGTAACCGGCAAGATCGGTCTCGTTTGCCTCAACATATGATGTCCAATCGAGCTGAATGCTGCCACCTGTCCCCGTATCGAGCGCCGTGAGAAAAGTAATCGGAGATGGGGGCTTGGCATCAATGGTAAACGCAATATTTGTGACTTGTGTATTTCCAGCATAGTCAGCGGCACGGATCTTCAAAACATGATTCCCATTCATCAGGGAATGTGAACCTGCAACCAATTCGGCGTTGTATATCCCTTCTTGCTGCACAAACATACCACTTATGTCCTGATCGTCGAGATAAACCCGCGTGTACTCTTCATCAACACCGACCATATTATCGGTTATCTGAAATCGCAAAACCCCAGATGCTGTTCTCGTGCCATTCGCTGGGGATAGCACCGTTACCGTGGGTGCGCTTGTATCGGAATAGAAGAACGGAGGCAGTTTCACCACACCCTCATAACCTGTATAGTTGTTGTAAAAATAAACTTCTCCCAAAGGTCCAATATCGATGTATTTGGGGTCTTCAAAATATTTATAATTAAGGCCAGTGATATCTCTTAATACTCCAGAATCCCACCCTATATTATGGTGACCATCAACCAAAAGAGTTGGTGTACCACTACCGATATTGAGAATACTTATGCAACAGCCTTGGTCGGTAACATACACAAACCGGTCTTTCCAAATTGCAACATAACGTCCAGCATTTGAAACTGAACCTATTAAGTGTTCACTATTTAAATCCCATACACTAATGCGATCGCTTGTGTCTGCTACTACAAGTTTGTTGTCTTCTGTAGTGGCACAGGAATTGAGTGTGCCCAACCCTAACATAGATTTTGTCACGTCCTCAACGAATACCATGTTGGCATCGTAGTGCCGGACATAGCCACCGGTGAGAGCAAACACATGACCATCACCTCTGATCGCTGCGTCTATTGGAGTCATAGAAAGCACTGGACCAGTTCCGGAATACACACCTAAATCGGAATACTTGATGAGGCTCTTTAGGCCCGCACTGCACACATACACGGTTCCGTTCTTGGCATCCAAGTTACGTGGATTATCTATCTTGCTTTCTGTGCCGAAGTCGAATTGGAGATTCCCATTGCGGTCGTATTTGACAACCTTGTCGTCCGAGTTTCTTCTACCAGATATATACACGTTGCCAGCCTCATCAACCGCAAGACCATCGAAATGAGTCATATCGGTTGTAGCAAACACTTTTGCCTGAGGCCATACAGCTTCCGTTGCCAACTCCGCAACCAGCAATCGGTTCATGCCGGTTTTGTCACGATATGCAACCCTGTTGCCGGAAACTTTCGGGCTGCCATCAACATCGGCAATGCCGGCCGTCAACTGATACTTCTGTCCGCTGATATAATCTTTTATCCAAACATTATCATATGTACCAGTTGGTGTTGTCCCAAGCTCAACCCACACGGCATAACGGTCATCGATGTCAGGATAACCGACAGACCTGCCAACCGAGAGCTGTTGATATCCTGAACCTGAAAGTGTGGTCAATGCAAAATGGTCTGGACTAGTATTCTGATTCTCGAAGACGCAAAGACCATTCGCTATTGCTGGCCCCTCCTGGTCTCCGCTTTGATTACAGATTACAGTGTCACTACCAGAGATAAAATCCCAAAGACGGACATCTTCTCCCGACATCGGAGATGTCTGATAGAGCACTTTTGTTCCTTCAATCCTGGGATACATACCATTCTGTGGACCTTGATAAATTTGGCCTGTAGCAATGTCCTTGACCCATACATAGTCATCCTGATGTGCAGCATCCAAGCTTTCAAAGGTTATATATTTCCCGGAAATATCAGGATTCATTGGAGTGTTATCATAGGTCCAAACAGTATTCATGAGGGTTCTGCTGCTAATATCATACACATAGAATTTATCTGGCGTGGGCTCTGTGTCGATATAAATAATTTTCCCACCATTCATGTGTATAGAGTCATTATCGCTTGGAACTTGACTTGTGGGTGATTGCCATATCTCTTGCTGCGTTTTCAAATTGAAAAGTCGAACTCGATGCTCTGTCTCATCTAACCATGCTACATAATCTTGCCAGATATCAAAAGAGTCGACAATATGCCCATACGTAGGCACGATGATATCGAAATGCTCAATCAGGTTACCTGTCTGTGGCGTCGTATCTACCGTGAACTGCCACTGGTACGTGCTTACATTGTGCGACATATCCGGTATACTGACCCACACTGTATGCAACCCATCGGTAAGATTCGTTGCCGGCTTGTACGTTACCTCATCATCGTTTCTGTGCGCGCTTGCGCTGACATTAACGCCATCAACCTTGATAATAATCCGACTTTCGTCCACATCGCCTGAACCGCCGTTGTCCACCATGCGGCATTCAATTGTCGGCCGTGCAGAGTAGATGATCGATCCGGGCGCTGGATACATGCCGTAGAGCACCGGCCCCTGACTGTCCACCACCGCGCCGACCGTGTAGGAATAGACCGCTGAGTTCGACACGTAGCGATTTCCATCATAAGCACTGATTTCATAATTGATTACTGTACCCGCAGGCCATACCGGAATAGGTTTACCTGAGTACCACGTATTGCTGGTACCTATCCGACTCATCTGTATCCAGCCCATTTCTGTAGGAACAACGGTTCCTTGTTTCCACCAATGAGTTATGGCACCTCCAACACCTGATATATCCGAAATATCGGCGTAGACGTAAACAAAATCGTTGGTGGTAGGATTCACCGGTTCATGTCGAACGTTTAAGATAATTGGACCTTCTTGATCGCAGCCTTCAACCGATATTATAACTGTATCAGTTGCTGTTACCGGGGGAGAATCAGAATCTGATACAGTTAATCGTGCATTGAAAGTCTGGCTGACTGTATATGTATGACTAGCATTACCTGAAGAGTACGGCCCCCAATCATCTATTCCATCTCCATCAAAATCCCAGCGATATAAATACGGGGGGGTTCCTCCCGATGCCTGCCCACTTAATGTCGCTTCTTGCCTACACGCAATCGTTCTGTCTGGCCCGGCATTTGCACTCAGGATACCTGTAGCCATTAGATGTACCTCAAGATCCTGAGAGAAGACACTTTCTCGGCCCGAAAGGTCAACGCTTGTGGCAGCGAAATGGTATTCACCGGGAGCCAAACCGGTGAACGGTACCAGTACTTGGGAAACTCCGGTGTTATTCAACAATATCTCTCGTGGAGATGTCCCTTCATTCGCTCCAATACCCGTGTATATTCCTGGATTGGAACCAGATGCATAATAAACCCGGCAAGATCCCAGCGAAGCATTGCTCGGCAGATCAATATATAAGCCTACACTTCCTGATGCAACAGTCGCATGAAGGTTAGTGGGTGCAGGAGGACCCGCCAGGGTGGTACCCACATAGAATGACCGGCTGAATGTGCCCCCAGGATTTCCGTCATTATCTCCATCCAGAATAGTACCGTTCACATTTTTCAAAGTAGGAGCTATTGTGACTGTTATTGTTTCATTGGACTCGTAGTATGTGACAGGTACGGTGCTTATACGCAACCGAGAACTTCCCCCTGCCGAACTATCTCCTACAGTTAGAAAGGGATGCAAGGTGCCTGATGACGAACCTACTAACGATATGGTACCTGTCAAGGTATTAACGTCTATCTTCTTGTTGAAATCAATTACAATGCACTCGTCCCTATACGCACGATTTGTTGAAGAAGTGATTGGATAGAACGTGTCTACTTGAAAAGCAGCGGGGGAAACAACGCTGAATCTCTGAACCCTACTGGTCGGGGACACCCACCCGGAGCCAACACGTCTGACTTGCCAGAAGTAATCTCCAGGAGCAAGATCGCAGCCCACTTGCCAAGTAGTCAGAGGTGGGCTGACAGCACCAACAACGCGATTTGTCGTCGGGTCAAATGATTCGCTGGCGGGACAGACATCGACCTCGTAACAAGTGAACCCTAAGAGATTCTCTGGGGCCATGCTGTCATTCCACGTGAACCATGGGCGAGTTGTTAGACAGATCGTACTGGCCGCAGGGCTCTTAGGTACAGGTGCTAAATTGCAGAGTGGTACTGCAACCTCGATAGTATCATCGCCACTCAGACCGATTTTGAAAACCAAGGCAACCCGACCCGAGTCGAGCATCGAGGATTCGTATTTTAGCAAGAGCAGGTCGACCAGCCCGTCGCTCGGCAGATCATACCCACCAGGAAAACTGTAGTGCAATTGATCTAAACTAGGAGGCACCTGAAACCATTTCCCAAATGGCACCACTGTAGAAGAAACCCTTCCGATTCGAAGGGACTTGATTGCTTCTCCCATGTTGCGAACCGTGACCTCAGGTTTTATGCCGTATGTCGACGCAACAGGCTTCACCTCTACGTAAATGTCGTCAATGACTGAAGGAACGACGATATCTGCAAGCCGTTGCCACCGTTGGTCTGCTTCAATTGCTGCCAATACCTCTGATACCGTGAAGGACACCATAGCTCCTAGAATAAAACCGCCAGTAGACCCCAATCCCAACAAAGTAGAAATCTCCTTAGACAATAGGGTGCCGATTTCTTTCCCTCCGACCTTCAGCCAGTCAATCTGCCCCCCTTGGGAACACATTACAATATTCCATGCAGCACCTGCGGCTATGCTAGCTCCGAATCCAGCAAGTTCACTCTTCATGTTGGTTCCTAGGTTATCGACCACTGTGTTTACTCCGGAACCGGCCGTAGCACTTGCTATCGTCCGGATAAGAAATAGTCCATTATATACAGCGTTAACATCTACCAGCGTATTATCAGTGTCGTAAGTGTAAATGTGGTTCTTAGCGACTTGTGCAGCTCCAAGGCGTAGGGAGTCTGGATTGTTTGAGAGAATGATGTGGCAGTTGTCGGTCTCTCCGATGTCCACATGCGTAATTGTAGCCACACTAATCGCGTAGTTGTACAGCTTTGTGATACGCAAGTTGGGCTGTAAATCCCATTTACCAGGAACAGCGTTAGGATACTGATGCCCATCAAATCCAGCACGGACCAATCTGAAATTGCCGCCCCACATGTCTGTTCCATGTTTGTCAGGCTGAAAGACGAAAGGTTTTCCACACCGCGGTTTAAAACCACCATCGAACCCATACATTTCCGCGTGTGAAGATGCGTTGCCAGCATCCTGTACGGTCCCGCCCTCAAACAAATGGATTGGGTCATATGAGTCGACCATGTCACAACCTGGCGACCAACTGTCAAGATCTTCTTCGAAGAAAGACGTATATTCGCTGCGCTTGAGTGACATTGCAAACGATGCTACAATCATGTATGTGCCTGGGCTAAGCCCATCGATGGCCATCGTAGTCTGGCCACGTTGCCAAGTTTTTATATCAATGGGAGCATTCGAATCAAAAGTATCCCCCACCATTCTATAAACTTGTACAAGCACATTCTGTTCGGTCCATTGCGGTTGCTCTCCGTACCACCCGGTAACGCGGTCCCAAGGAGGATTTGTGACATTCAACTGGCTTTCACCAAGCATATAAATTTGCATTTGACCTATGTGTGCGGGTGCAGGCAAGTCTTCATCGTAATCATAACTTTTAATCTCAAATGGATTCCCATCTTGGTCTCGAATGGAAAGCACGATTCTCTGAGAACCATGTGCAAAAGTTCCGGCAACAAGTAACACGACTGTGCTGAGTAAGAAGCATTTTGTATCACGTATTGAAAAAGTGGACATCGAACAGGATTTCATAGGCTCCTCCATCTAACAGTTAGATCGCCAACCAAAATATAAGGGGAACCGGCAAGATCCCAGATTGTATTGATAGTGATAGTTCCACTAACATCGGCTAATGCGATTGAAGTAGGACAGAAACCAACTCCCGCAACGGCAAACAGAACAACTAAACTTTTTCTCACTTCCAGCCCTCCTAAAACCACAAATCTCTAAGGGATCTTCTAAATATCAATACGATCCATCAGGGGTGTCCTCCTAAAGCGGGGAGCATTATATCATAATCCTTGCTGATAAACAAGTTAATAATATGTTAACTCTGTAATGGGAAAGAAACATCGCACCTCCACTCTATATATCAAGACCCCAATATAGGAATTATATCGCAGAACCAAAGGAAAAACGACCAATTTCAGCAAAATAAGCTGCTTATAAAATCAACTGCACTCAAAAATTAGCATCGGACGATTTTTTTTATAGTACGCCCGATCCGGCAGACAGAAGGTATTCTGTGAGGCAATATAAGCTAAGTCTCGTTCTTTTCATCGGACCAATTCCAATTCCATGCATTGCATCTAACGCCAAGTTTCAGCCGTGCCCGAAAGCCGGAGCGAGGAACGAACAAAGGATGTAGGGCATCGGCTGCAAACCCTTGTTCGTTGTCTTACCAAGCATGCGTCCACAGATACGGGATCTTATCCGGGGATTGGCACATCAAAAAGAATGGTGCCGAGGGGTCATCCCTAGATTCATATGGCGGCCGCTGCCCTATTCGCATTCTGTCATAGAAGGCTTTTGCATCCTGCAACAAAATAGAGATTCCTTTATCATTGTACCTCTGAGAAGTCGCAATAGCTCCTGAGCGATAGTCACTAGCCGTAACGAACACACCGTTGGTGACGCCGTTCAGCATTAGTGCTCCTGCAAAGGACCTGATCTGCTCAGCTTCTATTTTCTTCTTGTATCTCTTGACCTGTATGCCAACAACATCGTTGCCATCACCATCAAGAATAAAGACGTCAATACCATCATCTCCTGAGAAAGAAGTTACCCTTACTTTGTAACCAAAGTCGGAAAACACACTTGCAACAAGCTCCTCATACTTTTTCGGATGTACCTTGAACCGATCATCGTATTTAGCCAGAAGATAGGTTCGGAGTTCAGTCACTGGGATTGATACATCTGAGAGATCGAACTTACACAGTGCCCCCCAAGCTCGATAAAGAAGAATCTCACCTTCCGAGCCGCGATTGTGATCTGCCCGCCTAGAGATTACCCACCATCCACAGAGTGGGCATACATCTAGCTGAGGATAGTCTGTCCAGCTAGACCTTAGCGTTTTCTCACCTAGGGTTCGGAGCGGCAAATTACAGTAAGGGCAATCAGGAACCGTCCAACCCTCGTAGCCTGACCATCCTCGCATTGGTGGTGGGGCCTCTTTAACTGAGGTGATTACCTCATGCTTCCAAACTGGCATCTGCGATCTCCGTACACCGAACGATGATTATACCGTCTGTATAAAATAGGAAACACAGACTGCTTTCTTCTGTATAAGAAATTGCCGCGACTTCTTATTTATCCATCTAATACACTTCACGTCAAGCCTTTTCGAATAATATTCCTATTCCCGCGAAAAAGCGACCTGTTTTAACAAAACGAACTACTCACAACACTAAATTTATTAAAACCTTAGCGTGAGATGAGTTCTTATAGTATGCGAACATAATTAAAACCACATGCCAAAATCTTCAACTAAATACGGTCTTTTGACTGGCTTATTTAAACCAAAGAAGTACAATTATATATTCACCTGATTCAGACAGGATGTCTTATGTCGAAGAGCAATGAATGGTACTGGTACGATATAGGCAATCAATATGCACTACAACAGAATCATACTGAGGCCATATCCTATTTCGATAAAGCACTGGAGATCAACCAGCATGCTGCAGAAACATGGTACAATAGAGGAAATTCGTTTCTTGCCATCAAGTCATATGAAAATGCCATTCATTCCTATGAGAAAGCATTAGAAAGCGATTATGCCTTTGAGATGGCAAGGTTCAATCTGGCCGCAGCATTGCAACACCTCGGGAAACACAAAGAGGCTATTCGGTACTATGATAGCATACTTTCTGTTGAATCGGACAATGTTGACGTATTGATGGCTAAAGCACTAGCGCTCATTACAATCAGAGATACAGCATCCGCTATGCAATGTTTCAATACCGCATCTGAACTCAAACCAAACGATCCTAAAATATGGTTTCATAAAGGTGAAGCATTCAGGTTACTGAAACGTTACGAAGAAGCAGTAACGGCATACACACAGACAGTTTCGCTTGACCCCAATCATGTCGATGCGTGGTATTTCAAAGGGATTATCCTTGGCGTACTGAACAAATACGATGAGTCAAGAGAATCTTTTAAACAGTTTCTAAATCTTGCAGATAGCAAACACGACCAAAGAGTTAAAGAAATAAAAGCTGTATTTGATCTTGAATAGGATAAGGAGACCGACAATCATGGAAAGAAAGGATGTTTATACATCTACTGATCAAAAGTTGGGATTTCTCAAATGGGCCATAGCTCGCTACGACGACTTAAGGAAATCAACCGCAAGTAGGGCCGGGGTTGTAATTAGTGTAAATTCCATTATGGTAGCAGTCGTCACCTTTATTCTAAAGGAACAACACACAATCGCCAGCAATATTTTCCCAGAAATTTTGGCATTACTATGTATAACAGTATCGTTTGTTTCTATTTTTTACGCAATAAGAAGCATGGTGAATCTATTTGCTACATCAAAGAGAATAACCGGAGGCCACCGGCCGAGAATATTCGTATACCAACAAGATACAATTGAAAAATATGGCAAAAACATTGATAATTTTATTATGGATTTTTCTGCGATCTCCCTCGAAGAGCTCAACAATGCTCTTCTCTGTGAATACTATACTCTCATGTCAACACACCATGTACGCTATCGCTTTCTGAAAGTCAGTATTCGTATAATTGCAGTAAACCTTATTCTGATACTGCCATTATTTATTTACACCATTTTCAAATAGGGGGGTTGGGTATTATAAGTGAAAGATTGTTCTATGAACATGAGTCAAGAATACCAGAAAGTTGTGCAATTGCTTAACTCAGGGGACACAAGAATGGCCAAAAAACACCTTGAGGCATTAATGGTATATGCGGATGATTTCCCCCTGTTTTATGCCGCCATGGCGACCGCTTTTTACGATGAGAAGAACTACGATGCTGCTATTTCTTGGTATGAAAAGACACAGCAAAAACTTCCTGGCATTCCTGATGTTTTATTCAACCTTGCTAAGTCTTACCGCAAGAAAGGGAATCTACTTAAAGCTACAGAAATATTCAAGGAATGTTTGCCTGTAAGTAATAGAATGATAAGAGAGGAAGTGCTCATAGACCTATATAGGATATATTGCGAATTAGACGATGACAATAATACAAAGTATTACCTACAAGAGATCGTCCTTACTTATCCCCGCCTTATATGGATTCATGAGTACATATCTAAATACATGAGTAAGAATATTCCAGAGCATAGTCCTCTCTTATCAAAGATAGCAACAGAAATATTGGGCGCAATTGGATCGAAGGATAGCAACAGCAATATCGGAATGTCGGACGTACGCAATCTGATCTCTCAACCAAGTTATTTAATCTTAATGGCCTATTTGCATTCGGATAGAAAAGAGTATAGAAAAGCGATTCATTTCCTTTTACGAGCACATGAGCTATCTCCCGATTCTGACTATATTCTTGGGGAGTTGGGATATCATTATATGGCGCTAGACCAAATTGATAATGCACTCAAGGTCTACCGACAGCTTGATAATAAATATCCTGATAATCTCACAATCTGCTACAACTTAGGCAATGCCTTATTTGAACTCGATAAATTTGATGAGGCTGAACAGTATCTTAGGAAAGCTACGCCTATAGCAGAAGGTAAATCCGCGTATCACTACATGATAGCCCACATCTATCATTGTAAGGGAAATCTACAAAGTGCACGAGAGCACTATCTACGTGCTATTTCATTAGACCCATTATATAAAGCTCCACACAGAAACCTCTTTTATCTTTCAGGGCAACAGAAGGACAAGGAGGCACTCTTAGAATATGCTATCGAGTTAAACAAACATGGATGGCTTGAGGAATCGGAATTCGATTTTGCGATAGATTTTTTTGGAAAACTTAAAGATGCTAACACCGCTGCTTCATTTATTGAAAAGAACATACACATTTTTAAAGGAAATACAACAAAACTCGCAAAAGTTTATCATTTATGGGGAGGGGCATATGAACATCTTAAAGACTATGAAAAGGCACGTTGGGCTTATGAAAAATCGCTCGATCTTGATCCCACAGGTAATATCCATCTCGCAATAGGTCTACACGGCATGTACGCAATACTAAACATCAAGGATAAAAAGTCGATGCATCCAGCATTCAAAGGGGTATTTACATTTCAGTATCAAGATCCAATACTAGATGAATTTAAAATCATGCCTTACCGGGCATCGCACAAGACTGTGATACGCGACGATCTCTCCGATATAAGTCTGTGTGCATTTTTGATGGAATTAGAAAATGGCCGTGCAAAAGAAAAATATTCAGTCCAGGAGTTGAATGACATTGCATTCCAGTATCTTTCACGAAACCCATCATTTTCAGTTAGCGTACTTGAATTTGCCAAAAAGAACTTTCCCGATTATATAGATACCTATAACAATCTTGGATATATACTGCCGAAGACACTTTTTGAAGTGAAAGAAGAGACAGGTGATAAACGCGTTATTGCCAAGGGGCCCGATCCACTTTCCTTTACCTTCAAGGGCAAAATGATTGATATCGAAGAATGTAATTTTAGAGATGCCCTACTCAATCTTAAGAGAGTCCTAGACAACAAACCTGATCATCTCAGTGCTACAATAAATCTTCTCTCATTGTCATACTTTATTCATAAGACGTTTCATTCTTTATTTGAAAGTGGATTCTGGTTCTTTGCAGACATAGATGATTTTATTAAGACGCCAGAGATTCTTTGGCGTCGAATGATTGACATAATAGAGCACAAAGGACTATTCAAACGAATTGGTTATTCAAGAAACGAAGTATATGTCGCGGAAGACAGCGATACAAATTTGGCAACACGAATCATCTTCAAACGTTCAATAGACCGTAACTTAGATCACGAATATGAAGCAATATCTTTCTTTTCAAAACACGAAGTCAACTGCCCGCACGTATTCTGTCAATTAAAAGAACATAAAGGAAAGAACTACCTGATCATCGAAAATGAAGGCACATCGCTTTTCGAAGTATTTCTTGATCTTAAAGCGAAGCATGAGAATTCTTTCTGGTTGATAAAAGATAGTGACGTCAATAAAAGCGCCATTCACTATCTTCGTTCTGCTCTTCAGCAGTTGGCCAAGATAACCGTTACTGGTGTAAATTTTATAAATACAAATAGGACAATATTACATTCCACTGAAAGTGTATTCTGTTTTTATGAATATGATAAACGTTTTTTTAATAGATTCATCGATAAATTACCTTTGTATGTGCGCCAAAAAGCATGGCAGAGTGAGTGCCCGGCGGTTTTATCACAAGTGATTAATTACATATCGTCTGTGTTAGCTTCAGAACCTCGCTTGTATTATAAGGATGCAAATCCGAAGAACTGGATCGTGTTGAAAAGCCAAGAAAACATAATTATTAAACCAATTGATTTTGAAACACACTTACTAGCTGCACCCCAAATAGATTTGGTAAATCTTCTTGAGTATGAAGGCACAGACATAGAACCCACAAACAAGAACGTGTTGTTACGTGAATACTATCAAGACCTTCTTGAAAAGGATGTATATAAAGGACGCGAGTTAAAATCCTATGATTTGTTTTATAACGTTTATCTAATTTCGGCGATACTAAGGCACTGCGAGATTGCAGGATATAGAGTAGAAGAATATGCGGCGACAAAAAATCTAACATGCGTGTACAATATATATTATCATCTTTCACGTGCTTCAGAATGTTGCGATGAACTACTCTCCAATGACTTTAAAACATTCATGAAAATCACTGGTGGGATAGAAATAAATAATTGTTTGGAATCAAATCTACATACTACAGCAACACTTCTGGCTCAACTTGCTGAATATATCCAACTGCCACAACTCCGGCAATAAGGAACTATTATAACTAAACTGATTAATAAACTAACCGATCTGCTTCTTGCCTTTTTCATCTTTCCTATATTTAAATGGTTAAGTATTTGCGTCGTACTGGACGTATACTCTAAACCCCATGCTAAACATTCCTAGCGCACCCTCATTGAGTGCTTGATATCTAATATTCTCGTGCATAACGACGTGCTCGTGCCGCGAGTTTCCTCACAGAACGAACTATGCACTGAGGAAGCCAGTCGGGAGAGATAGAGTTTTTGAGTCGTTCCCCTTCCAGTATAGCAGACAAGTTACGCTTTTGCCTATCCAACCATCGCGAAACTCGTTGGGGCACAAGCGTACATGTCCTCGCAAAATTCGCCTTCGCTTTTTCCTCATCCTTTTTGTGGGTACCGAACAAAGGATCAGACCAGACAAACTGTTCGAGCAGGTAGCTTTGCGAGGCTATCTCGATATAATCTTGTTTCTCAAAAACCTGTCCCAAGGCGTACAAACAACAGCCGAGTTGCTCACGATCTTTTATTCGTAGGCATTCAACAAGTTGTCGAAGCACTCGACGCTGCGCATTTACACATCGTCCATCATCACAATCGATTAGAGCTATGTTCAAGGCTGATTGGCAAGCCAATTCAAAGTCACCTCGGAGGTAGCCTGAGCGAAAACAACGATGTAAAAGGTCGAGGCATTCTTGGACACAACCGTGATCCTTGAGAATTAGAGCTTTTTCAAGACGGAAATACCAGGCCACACCATGTTGTCCGGCGTTTTTAGCCTGAGAAAATGCGGTATCCAACAATCGTGGAACATACCTTTCCTCCCCTAATTCTTGAAGGCATTCCGCCAAATGGAAAAATGTAGAAAGACCGTCGGGGTCGTATCCTATCTTCTTTTGGAGACGTAGCGATTTTCTGAAATAATTAGCTGCCTCGAACCAGTGATGCCTTCCCACTAGGACTCGTCCGCGACCCTTGAGGATTCGCGACTCAAATCTCTTGTCATCAATCTTAGTCCCAACCGACTCGGCTTCTTCCAGTTCAATCAAAGCTTCCTTTTTGTTGTCAGCTACGAGTGCGAGGTTGAGATGTGCAATCGCTTGACCTGCGAAATCACCACGAATGTCATCAATATGCAGTTGCTCACGAAAAGCTCTCTTCGCCCTCTTAGTGTCGCCCACGGCAGCGTAGAGCATTCCGAACTTGTTCTGAGTGATCGATTGCCCCTGGTAGTCATTTAATTTCCGATAGTTGTTAAGCGCCTCGAGAAGTGTCCGAGAAGCCTGAAGATAGCGTTTTTCACTTATCAACTGGTCTCCAAGGTTGCTAAGAACGGCCGCCAACCCCCGGAGATCGCCAAGACTGCGGGAAATCTTAATTGAATTCTCAAAGCAGTCTCGTGACGCAGAAAAAAACGCACGCGTAGCATGAATCCCACCAATAAAGTTGGAGATCGATGCAATCCCGTACTTGTATTGTTTTGCACGTGCATAGTGTAAAGCTCGTCTAGCAGTTAAGAGGGCGCTCCGATCATCCCCACGATTGTGTGCGCAGATGGCCAGACTGTGCAATGTGTCACAGTATTTTGTAGCGTTGCCAATAGCTGCATAGTGTGGCAGGAGGATGCGAAATGCTCGTTCAGCTCGCATAATACGACCCATATCGCAGTCAATAGCTGCCAGAAGACTCAAAGCGGCCTTCT
Source organism: Phycisphaerales bacterium (assembly GCA_003141275.1). Lineage (GTDB taxonomy): Bacteria > Planctomycetota > Phycisphaerae > Sedimentisphaerales > Anaerobacaceae > Fen-1362. Next base: position 36,675 of record PLLM01000059.1, on the reverse strand, counting down.
TAGTTGGTTCTAGCGAGGATTCCCCTCGTGAAGCTGACACCGATTTCCGGAAACAAGCTGCCGCAGAGTCCCATCTTCCCATCATATTAAAAAACTTGCCACAAAGGTACCAGTGTTGTGCCTTGTAGGGAGCCACCTGAAATCTCCAGCGTCGGATGAACTCGTCAGGACGTATATGCCTGTCCTGCTTCTGCACTTTCGCGGGTCTGATCTGTACCTTGCCAATCAGGGAGCGGAGGTACGGTGTCGTAGATGCTTCCATGAGAATCAATTTCTCGGGCTTGCGTATACCGTTCTGAAATATCTTAACGAGATTTAGTGCTGCCTTAGATCGTGGCCGTGACCAATCATCATCCAATTCATCAAATAATTTTTTGGCGTTCATGACATTTGCTTCATCATGCTTAGAATGATCAACCCAGACCAATGTCTTGTCTGAGTCGGTAGTGAGCAATGTTTCGATAACGTCAAAATCGTCCCACCCGGAGTAGCCAACGATGACCAAATGGTGCTTTCGCAGAACTTCACGAAAGAAACGCAGCGAAGAACTTCCAGAGTTCCTGCATATTCCGTTCTTGGCAACGCGTTCTATCGTCGCTTTGATGCTGTCACTCCGTAGACGTCCGCTGGAATCGCGCCAGGAGCCGTGAAGTTTGAAAACAGATTTATCAGGCGAGACCCTGCCACGTCGCGCAAGAGAGTAATCCTCCGCAGTTATAACAGAGCGCAACCTTGCATTCGGCATCGCTGTTTCGAGCAATCCGTCAAAATTCGTCGTGAATATGTAGTGGCCTTGTTTTGCAAGGGAAGCCAACAATCGGTGGTTTTCGTTCGGGCGATTCTCAGCATCAAAAAGCCGAAGAACATTTAGATATGGATCTACCGATTCAGCCACAATGCCAACTATCTGTTCGAACCTGAGAATATCTAAGAGGTTGTGCTTACTCAGTGCATGCACAGATTTTCGACGCCAAGGTTCCGTGCAGAGATCCAAAATCTTATCACGAACATCGTTGTTCGGCGAGATGCCGCTTATGAGAGCTTTCAAGAACGTCCGACCAGATGGCAAACATGCTGGCGAATCAATGGAAATCCCAGATCCTACCAAGAACGCGACTTTCTCACCGCTCAGCAGATGGGGGTGAAATCGAGCAAAATGGTAATTGCTGCGTGACATGTTCTTGAGTTTTCTCACATAAACATTTGATTTTCCATGTGTCAGTAGTCCCTAACAATTACCTCTCTACTACTCTCTGTCCTACTTTACGCTGACGGCGAACAATATTAGGTGTGCCTCATCCGAGTTGGATCATCGGTCCAACCACAAACCGGCCTTCGCAAGGCGGGAACATCGCGTTCATGTCGCTGAGAATCTTGGGTGCGTTGGCGATCATGGTGGTGGGATCGGGGAACAGGATGGAGTCTAGCGTGCGGTTCTTGATATCCCGTACTATAAAAATATTCATCGCCATCCATCAGGCCGCCCTCCTGTATGACTTCAAAAGCTCACCACAGCGTTTCTGACAAATGAATTATACTGCATAACTATTGGAAAATCGACCAATTTCAATAAAATAAGCTGTCTGTAAAATTGCCTTTCCTAAATACTTAACGTCGGATGAGTATTTTATGGTACGGGTTCATGATATTACAGTTTACAATGCGTTCTTTCATATAGCCTGACCCGTCACAACTCTCAGGAGGTTATAAGATGCATTCGAACAAAAAGGCTTGAAGGTTTGAGCTTTTACCTGTAATATATCGATCAGTTGATAAAAAAGTTATAAATGGAAAGAACAATAACACCTGTGAGTCAAGATTACCAAACACCTAATTACCTCAAATGTCTCAAAGCCGAAAAAACGGTACATCAAGGATCGATAACGACCAAACTACAACCATTATTCGAGGCATATAATAGAATTCTTGGAGGCCATGAGAACTCATTTCGTCCCTCGCAACTGCAGTTCATGGTGACGTGCTACGAGGCTGCAGCTAACGGTATTCCCGCTGTTGTCGAAGGTCCAACGGGACTTGGTAAGACCAAGGCACTACTTACGGTGGCGGCTGCCTACATAGCAACCAATACTGGTTCCCGTGTGTTGTATGCGACACGGACGATGCCCCAACTCCAGAATGTAGAGAAAGACCTGAGAGAGATCACTTTGAAGGTACCGTCGCAAAATCTTGTCCCGGAAGATTACATGTCCTTCAGCGTTTACATTGGCATCAAGTCGCTTAGGCGTCTACTGTGTCAGCGGATTGTGGACGGGATTACCATGAATGAGGAGGAGCTAGATTACCTGAGGAGAATTTCAGATGATCCAGAGCGACTGGAGCTTTGCCCAGACTGTCACATCCACGACAGCAAGACACGCTTTTTTAAGGATGAAGATCTTTGTGAAAAGGGCAATTGTGGTCTTCAGGAGATGGAAGCATGTCTATACAGAGGTCAATGCCCTGTGCCACTTATGCGAGCCAGCGCTCGCAAGGCGCGTCTAGTGCTGACAACCTACCCCTACATGCTGAATGACTTCTGGAAAGCGACCATCCTTGGTCGTGCAGAAACGCGATCTCTTTGCTTGCCAATAATCGACGAAGCACACAACATGGTGGAGATGGTTTCGAAGAGTCCAGCCCTTTCACTCTGCCTGACCAACGAACTCGAGCCCGGCCAAGGCATGGACCTTACTGGAAACTCATACTATCTGGCTAGTTTGGTCGAAGACCTAAAATATGGTTACAAGGGTGCCGTGGTGGGTTATCTTACTACACTGTTCGAACAGGACAAGCAGAATAAGGAGTTGCAGCTACATGATCTTATCTGCCAAATAGATGTCCTGCGAAAGCGCTACAAGTCCCTTCGTTCAGAAGACAGGGAAATTCACGAAGCGTTCGACGATTTCAAGAAAGCCCTGCCGAAGCTGAGGGCAGGCGAAGATCCCGATTTGCCTCAGAACCTTCCATGGTCCGCACAGATCTATCATGCACAAACAATCTTTAGTGCCGCGGCTTCCTTATCAGCAGATACGAAAAGGCTCATGCAAGAACACAACGATCTTTGTGCCGAGCACAAGCAGCTATGCAAGGAAGTATCCGCATTGAAACAAAGACGCGATGGACTTCAGGATGAGGCCAGGGAATATAGAGCTCGAAGAACTATATCAACGGGGGCTATCAGACAGATCCACCACACGGCCGCGATGAACAAGCAGCAGGCGGCAAGCGATCTCCACGAAGCTATGATTGACCTTGCCTCCAAGGTCGATCCCCTGTCGACCAGTATCAGAGAACTAGCAGAGGCCATCCAGGCGAAAAAAACGGAACAGAACAAGGTTTATCAGGATGCTCAACAGGTCATCCAAGAGATCTTTGACGATCGGGAGCGGGATGTTGATAAACGAAGAGATGAGATTGTCCGGCTATCGAAGCAAATCGATGCTATGCAAGCGGAAATAGACCGATTCCATGAGCATGCTGACGCAACGCTGCGAACATGGACTGAACTACAGGAAGCTATCAACTGCGAGAAAGCCCATGACGAAGAATTCGATAGTTTCTACAACTCGGTGAGTATTTCCGCAGAGCAATGGCCACTGGATGTACTAAAACAGGCGTTTTCCCTGTTTGACTTCCTTGTTGCATTCCGGGATGTATTTCGAGAACTACTTGCACAGGAGCAAGCAGGCCCAGTGCAAGACGCATCGCTTAGTTTGATGTTGAGGGAACTTGACGAACGGTTGGTGACACATGGTGGAGGAAGCATTGAGACGTTTCTTATCCGTTGCGAAGGAGCCATCACTGAATTCGAAGCCAGCATGTTAAATACTGCAGGATTTTGGAACGGCATGCCCATATACGGTCTGCGGCAAATGTTCCGTATTCTCTGGAGGATTCGCTCGGCACCTTATGGATTCGCTGCATCTCTGGACAAGAAAGAAAACGCGCCGAAAATCTCATTTTACTCGCTAGATCCCGCAGAACGATTCCAGGACGTATGGTATGATTTGCGGCCGCCAATATTGGCGAGCGCAACATTATCGCCAGTCTCGGATGTTGCTTATTTGCTGGGTTTGGGCCATGGTATCCGGGCGAAAATTAATCCTGTTTTCCCAGTCAAAAACTACCTATCATTTGCTTTTTTAGGCTGCCATAGTGCTGCCAGCCAGAACGTTGATGCGCCTGTACTGAGCAAGGCCGAAGAGGCTATGCTAGAAAACACGATCGGTCCCATCTTGGCAAAAACGCACGTGCACACAGGATTGTACTGCGCAAGTCACAGGGTTCTAGATCATGTTGTGGGTATCATTACCAAAGAGTACGTGTCCCGGTATGGGATGCGATTACTGATTGCCCGCAGCGATCGCAAACCTGTGAACGACGACTTTGAACAGTTGCGAAGCCAGGTCGACCAGAAGGCCTTGAAGGGCTTAGGAGATTTCGACGCGCGGCTGCAGATTTATCAGGAACTGGCGGGGAAAATCCCAGCGGTCCTATGTGGTGTAACTGGCGGCGGCTTTGGAGAAGGAGTCGACTTCCGGGGTGAGTTGATGGAGTTGGCAATTATAATTGGCATCCCCTATGAGGGTGCGGGTGACATGGATTGGCTTAACAACCTCCGGACCTCCCTTTTCAAAATGAGAAGAGGAGATGATGAGATCGGTAAGGACCTGGCCTATCGACAGAGCGCTCTGCGCAAGGTGGCTCAGACAGCGGGAAGGGTTCACCGGACACAGGACGACAGGGGTGCTGTAATATTTTTTGATGAGCGGCTACTGGGCGTTAAGAATACCGGTAGGTTGGGCGCGGTGACTTACGAATACCTCAGCCCTGAGAACTCACGCCGCCACTGGGATATAATACAGACGAGAATTCGGGAGAGTTTGCGCGTTGTGATACCCCCGGCCATGAATGACGGGGACAATCACGATGCTCAAGCCCATATCCAGCGAGTGTTTCGGAACGTTCCAACTCCACCAGAAATAATCGACTTTCCGGCAATGTTGGATATGCTGAGTGAGTTCTACATATGAATGACCAGAGCTTCTCCATCATCATTACCGAAAAGCCAGGTATGGCCAAGAGAGTGGCATGTGCCCTCTGTCCTCTCTACCCATGCAATGACCGAGAATGCAGCCAATACCATGTAGACATTTTCGTCCATCACTTGGCCGAAACAGACAAGGAGAACCACCCTGTGCAACTTCTGCGCTGCAAATTGTCTTCCCTACCTAAGAAACAATGGCGTTCTTACTGGAACGAAGAGAGAATTAACTGGTCATGCGTGAGCCTTATATTTGCCGATTCGGCACACGGGTCGGGAGAAAGAGAGGTCACTAAGAGCCTACGTCATGTACTGTCGCGCAAGTATGGTGCCATCACTCCGTTTACGGTCATGGAGCGCGTCGATTGGTATACGATCCGCGACGGATATCTCGGCCGAGATTGGCTAGTGCTGCATACTGATGGTAATCCACAGCACTTGGACATGCACCTTGTGTTCCCATCAATGAGAGGTACAGCAGCGACAACTATCACAACCAATCCACGACAGTTGGCTACCACTATGAGGCGCCTACCTCTTCATTCAGAGTCCAAGTCCACGCGGATGCGTATGGCCCACATACGCCACCTGTTGCACATGAACCGAAACACTGGGCACAGCTTTTACGTCGCGACAGACCTAGACATTGCTGGAACATTCCTAGCATCGGTTCTACCAGGATTCAGGACCATGGCCAATAGGCCTCTTAGGGTTTGCTTGAATGAAACCAGTGTATCTGGAGTCAGACGAGCCATTCAGGACGCCGGGGAATTCGACTGGCACAACGCCGAAGCCGGTCGTCTGCGGGACACGATGGACTTTGTCATTGGTGGCACATTAAACCACGTCATTCGCCAAATCCCTGGTGGGGAGAGACGAAGCCCAGGATTTACAGTCGGCCGCGTGCGTCTGCTAGCGTTGGATTGCCTGTGCAGACGATGGCTGGAAGCGGGCCAGTTCAAGACCCGGGGCTATATTTTTCTTCTGTTTCCAGGAGCTGGCGATCGCTCCCGTATCGATAAGGATATGCATGAGGGCTCGGCTCTCGCAGTTTCTGTAGAGCTTCAGCGAGGGCCCTACAGCCAGTCAGGTCTTTTGCGTGAATTGTTACGATGGGATGTTGGTACCGTCTCGACACGGTACAAAATGATCGCCTCGCTTCTTCGTCAGGATCTCATTCGAGAAAATGGCCAATGGCTCGCACCTTCTCCTAAAGGTTTGGCTGTCGAACAACATCTTCTCAAGCATCTAGAAAGCCCCAATTTTTCGTTATGGCAGTGGCAACACAGGATGGCTCAGTTCCTCGCATCCGCCGACAGTCGAGTAGGAACTCCTCTGCCAGAGTTGGAGCGCCAAGTCGACGATTTTCTCCAAGAATTTTTGGTCTCGTTCCGTTCGGTGTTGGATTCTTGTGGCTCAGCTGTACAGAAACTATGGGATGCTCTGAACACTCTGCCACCAGAAGATCAGGCCCAAAAATTAGTTACAAGCAACGACGAATCCTACAAGTGTGCGAACCACCAGAACCTGAACGGACTCGGCATGGAAGGCGCGGTATCCATGGATGAACTTGCCTCATATGTAAACATCAAAGGCAATTCATTGTCTACGAATGGTAGCATCAGTATATCTCGCCGAATGTCTCAACCTGAACGGGATTGGGATGGTATGCTTCGAAGACTATTGCTACTCGAGCGAGAAGTCGCCTTTCGGCTTGTTGACTCGGTGAATCTCAATCGATTCTTGGAACTTGAAGCAGTTCCATATACATTATTCAGAGCGGATTGTGATATTCGCAAGCTCCCGGAAGTACTGCGTTATGTCACTAGACCTGGGGCGAAGATCGATAAGCCTCTGCGATTAGAAGTTAAGGTATCAACAGATGAACCATCATCTACCAAGCCGCATCCCCCACTAGAGATTTTCGACCCATGCCCAGCGGATATGTGGGGGCCGGATGCATTACTGGTCGCCAAGGAATATATGCGACCCTATGAATATACCATAAACTTGCTTGATGCCCAGGAGTCCGGTCAGGAACTGCTTAGCTCGTTCCAGTGTGGCAAACTTGACTTTTGCAGAGTAGATCCGTTTGAATTTGGAACGGCGCACACGTTTGACACTCTTCTTGCAACTATGTATGATAGATATGCTATGCCCTTTGAGACCACTGCCCAGATTGCTGAATCACTTTATCTTGGTGGAGCGGAGTTCTGATGCCAAGTACATATCCCAGGTCCGAAAATCCATTCATCGACCTACGACATCAACGTCAATTCCGAAGACACGTTGATTGCCTTCACGACCTTTGTAAGAGCATGGCTGGAAGGCTCGAAGTCCAGACGTATTTAAATGTGAAAGGAGACGAGGCTGGATGGCACGGTTCCCCTTCAACAAATAATCAAGATCATCTCACTATCAAGAGCGAGGAGCAAATCATCACGAAAAAAGGCGAAATCAAACGAAAAGTTGTTGGACACATTTTGCCTGACGGCACAACCGAGGATTTTGGCAAACCCAATCCTTCCCTTGAGTGGTTGAAAAAGGACGGCAAGATCCCAGGAACGGAGGCCATCAGCTACCTTGAGCAATTACGAAAGACAGGACACGAAGCACTTATAAAGGACGTTCGCCGACAGTTAAAGGACCGTCTGAGTCAGAATGGGGTTGGTCCAGAAGACTAATGGGCGGATCAATCGCATCTGCACAAAACACAAGGGCTCAAGGTGCCACATCTGGTTGGCCCTTGAGCAATCGCTGAATATTGTCAAGTTGGTTACGCACATCGTCAATGTCTTTTTGTAACTTGAGAAGCAAAGGACACACAATTTCGCGGATTGCTCGACGCGTATTGAGACGAGTTGCAATAATATCCTGAAACCGCATCCTTACCTCATTGTGCACATCAGACAATTCTTTACCTGCCTCCACTATCTCGTGGCAGACCCCATCTTCGTCAATTCTTAGCTTATCTCGCTTGATGGTCTTAGGAATCGGCTTGCGAACGGGATAGACTGCTATAACCGCTCCGTCATGAAGGCATATTGTGGAATAATACGTTGGTCGCCGTTTTTGTCGTCGCATTCTATGTCTCCTTTCAACCTGTTTACTGGAAGTCTAAATCCAATCGAAGCTCGGACACGCCATTAATCATAAAAGTAGTAAGTGTTGCTTAAACTGTAGTCATTTCTTTCGTATAAAAGAATTGGTTTCCTGAAACCTCATATTATCGTTCTTCTGCCGTAGCTGCAATCGCTTCCTATTGTTCCATATATCATACTTCTACAAATGAGAGCCGAACACCGCTTCACGTTTCAGCTATCCAACGCTTAAACCCCGTATTTCCTGAATAATCAAATACTTAGGGAACTTTCCCAATCGCAATTAATTTAATGACGGAAGAAATCATATACAGCGGAACTTTGCGTTGGCTGAAAATTTTTTAATTCTTTCACGTTTTTTATAGTTCTCAGTGTATAATAGCCGATGAGCAGAACGAAGCCCCTAATGAGGGGATCTCTAACCCACGGCGGGACGCCTTGGGTGAAGGGGGCTGAGACGTATCATACCGCTGGCGGGATGCCAGCACTAATCTGGTGCGGCGGGATGCCAAATCAGATTAGCACGCAGTAGAAAACAATTCGTTCGTGAGATGACACCTGACACAACAGGAAGCGGTCTGGCTGCGAAAGCTCTTTTTGGCTTGATACAGCAAGATTTGACTTAGTTGTTTTGGGCACTTCCTCTCTAAAAAAATGGCACAGATACTGCGCCCGAAGACTATCGAAAAATGACTACAGAAAGGAAAAACAATGAACATTCAAAAAGTATCTATCAATAAAATTAACCCGGCACTTTACAATCCCCGTAAGGACCTTAAACCAGACGATAGGGAATACAAGCAGCTTGTTAAAAGTATGGAAGAATACGGCTGCGTTGAGCCGTTGGTCTGGAACAAACGAACCGGCAATCTTGTCGGAGGTCATCAGCGTTTTAAGGTACTGGTAGCCCAAGGATTAAAAGAGATTCAGGTCAGTGTCGTAAACCTACCTCTCAAAAAAGAAAAGGCCCTTAATATCGCTTTAAACAAAATAAGCGGTGAGTGGGATCAACAAAAACTTACAGAACTGCTTGATGAACTGGTTAAATCACCTGAAGCCGACCTTGAATCGACAGGCTTCAACATGCCCGAAGTTGAACAGTTGTTCGCTAATACTCTTGATGATGCCGATAGCGATGATAACTTCGACCTTGAGGCGGAACTTGGTAAAAACCTGCCAATAATCACAAAACCAGGTGATTTAATTGAACTCGGCTTGCATCGCGAGCATAGGTTGCTTTGTGGCGATGTAACTAATCCTTCTGATATCGCTAAATTAATAGGTAACAGCAAAGCAAGATTATGCCATACCGACCCTCCTTATGGTGTCAATTATGACCCCGGTAACCGCCCTTCCACGAAAAGTCCAAGGAATAACAGAACATCCTCCCCTAAGATTCAAAACGATGACTTAACCCCTAAACGCTACGCCTGCTGGTTTTCCAAAGTGGTCGATGTCGTGGATGATGTAATGATGGCCGGAGCACCATTCTACATATGGAACAGTCATAAGAATTTCGGCCTGATGCACGATTTGCTTACAACAAGAGGCTTTAAGATTGCCTCTGTCATAACATGGGCAAAGGAAAGCTTTAGCCCTAGTTTCGGCGACTACAATGAACAGATAGAGCATTGTCTTTATGGCTGGAAGACTGGCGCAAGACACCAATGGTACGGCCCCAGAAACGAATCCACCCTCTGGAAAGTTCACCGGGATAGAACCACGGCATATCGGCATCCTACTCAGAAGGCCCTTGAATTAGCAGAACGAGCTATTCGTAACTCATCCAAGGCAGGCGACATCATCTTTGATCCGTTCTTAGGCAGTGGAACCACCCTAATCGCTGCTGCCAGACTGGGCCGAAGATGCTTTGGCCTTGAGATTGAGCCAAGATACTGTGATTGTATAGTTCGCCGCTATATCGCACTGGTAGGCCGTAGCACCATCTCACTAAAGCTGGTTCGGCGTTATTGCGATTAGGAGGTGGGCTTATGGATACCAACAAAAAAACCAAAACAAAACAAGAGCCAGTAATGGCTGAAGAAACCCCTTCACCTATTACTCTGGTAAGGGATCTCCAAAGCGGCAAGATATCAGCATCTTCCTTATCTACTGAAGCCCGGCAGGTATGTGTGGAATACCTAGGCAATGAAGGTTATTCAGTCGGTGAGATTGCCGAGGTGTTGAAGATAAGTATTAGAACAATACACAGGGACCGCGATCAAATTAAGGCTGCCCACGCAGTTGGTTTCACGCCTGATATAGCCGAACAGCAGGTAGGCCAACTGGTACAGCACGCTGATCAGGCAGTACAACGTCTGCGCCGAATCGCCAGGGAAAAAGATTGCCCCCATGCCGCACGTGTCGAGGCAGTCCGTGGAACCTGGACTGTAGTTAAGGAGCTGACTGAGCTATTACAACACCTCGGCTATCTGCCAACTGCAGCACATCAGATCAGGGCCGATTTGACCCATCACATAGATGAACCACCGAGTTTCGACCAGATGCAGATGGAAGTAGCACGGCTTGAGCTTCTAATCGAACAAGGCGATAAAACGGACGAGAAGACCATGCATATATTCACCGAACTGAAAACAACACTCAAACAATTCGCCATGAGCACCCAAATCAAACAGCTTACTGCAGCACTCGATAAAGGAGGTGATAGAGATGCTGATCGCAAATGATAAAACGACAAATGTCGCTACGGCTAATGCATTATGGCACAAAATAGGCACTCTGCGACGCCAGGTTTGTAGGTCTTCGCTACAATTATTTGCACAAACATACTTATCGGCTCACTTCAATCTGCCGCCATCGGCAATGCACAAAGAGCTTTTTGGGCTACTTGAACAAGCAACCGACAAACGCAACCTTCATATCGCAGTGGCAGCACCACGCGGGCATGCCAAGAGCACCTTGGTCAGCTTAGCTTATGTTCTGTGGTGCATCTGCTATGGGCTGGAGCAGCATATTGTGCTTATCTCCAATACGGGTGATCAGGCGGTAGACTTATTGGCGACTATAAAGAATGAGCTGGAGTCCAACCCCCTGCTGATTCAAGATTTTGCCGAGGTGGCTGAGCCGCCGGACATAAAGCCGGGGCCTGAACGCTGGCGTAAAAACGATATCATCACGCGTAACGGCATAAAGGTCATAGCCATAGGTGCCGGCCAGAAAATCCGCGGCAGAAAGCATAAACAGCACAGGCCAACTCTTATTATCCTCGACGATGTTGAGAATGAAACAGAGGTAGTATCCGCCGAGCAGCGGGAGACCAAGGCCCAGTGGTTTAAAAAGGCGGTCCTGAAGGCGGGAACTACGGCACAGACCAATGTAATTGTCGTAGGCACCCTGTTACACTACGACTCGCTATTGGCAAAACTGCTCGATGGTCGAACTATGCCGGGCTGGATTACCAGAAAATACCAGGCGGTCTTATCCTGGGCCCAAAACGAGAACCTTTGGCAGCAGTGGCAGGATATTTACGTTTATCAGGGCCAGTACAACAATCAATCCGGCCCAGATGCAGCGCTGGCTTTTTACAAGGCCAATACCGAAAAAATGCTCGAAGGAACACAGGTCCTTTGGCCGCAGAGGGAAAATTACTATCAGCTTATGGAGCTTCGACTGCGTGATGGCCAAGCAAGCTTCGATAGTGAAAAACAAAATGAGCCCATAGACCCCGAATCATGCTTTTTCAACGCCAATAGTTTCAAGTACTGGGATGATGAATATAGCTCCGTCGATGAACTACTCGCCAAGCTCGGTGGAGATGCCAAAATCTATGGTGCCTGTGATCCAAGCCTGGGGATGGAAGGCAAAAACCGTGACTTTACCGCCATCGTGACCTTGTTAAAACATAAGCCAACCGGGCATCTGTATGTCTTGGATGCAGACATTTCCAAACGAAAGCCAAATGACACAATCGAAACGATTATAGAGTATCACCGTATTCGCAAGTTTAAGAAGTTCGCCATCGAGACAAACCAGTTTCAAAATTTCCTGGCAAGCGAACTGAAACGCATCAGTGACCAGAAAGGAGCCTATGTTCCCATAAAGGAAATCAAGCATACCTCCGACAAGCTGGGGCGTATCCAATCGCTTGAGCCGCTGGTTTCGACGGGAACGCTGAGGTTTTCACGCAGGCACAGAACCCTTTTGGACCAGTTACGGCAATTTCCAAAGGCCGCTCATGATGATGGCCCTGATGCCTTGGAGATGGCGGTAGAAATGGCCCGCCAACCGGAATGCAATTGGAGGGTCGATCCCCTTTATTAGAATACGCCCCTCTGATCGCCAAACAGTTCGAGGAGAGGGGCGTTTAGTTGGCTCACCTTGGCCCAAAATTCTAACTTTCTGGCACTCATAGCCGAAATCTGGCATCAATCCGACAACCTTCAAAAAGCCGCATTATTGGCCCAAAAATCGCGATATATCTGCACAATATCGGCCTAATCAACTTGATATAAGCCCGCATATAGAGCCCATATAGGGGGTAATATTAACCCTTTTATGGAGGCTTATTATGATAAGGGCCAACACCGAACATCGCCCAACAAACCGGGCAGTCGGCTACGTCAGGCGCTCTACGGACCGCCAGGAGCAGTCTATCCCCGACCAGAAGAAGGCCATTGAAAACTACGTCGCCGAGCACGACCTGCGCCTTTCAAAGTTCTATGTAGATGATGCCATAAGCGGCACATCCACCATTGGCAGGCGTGCCTTTCAAGAGATGATGGCAGATGCCCAGAAGACAAACAGTCAATTCGACAAGATAGTAGTCTACGATGTGAAACGTTTTGGTCGAATTGATAACGATGAGGCAGGCTACTATCGTCATATCTTAAGGACCAACGGAGTCGAAGTTATTTACGTCTCCGAGAATTTTAACGGAGATGTTACCGATGACTTACTTCGACCGGTCAAACAATGGCAGGCAAGGCAGGAATCCAAAGACCTGTCGAAGGTAACGATAAGAGGGCTACTTTCAAAGGTCGAAGGCGGCTGGTGGATGGGAGGCACGCCCCCCTACGGCTATGACCTCCGTTACGAAAACGCCGAAGGCAAGTTTTTATTTATACTACGCTTTATGCCCGATGGCACAAAACAGCTTTTCGACGAAAAAGGTAATGCAATCCGCACACTAACAAAAGGTGAATCACTCAATATATCCAAACGTGACCAGGCAAAACTTGTATTCAGCGATAACCAGCGAGTAAAGACAGCCCGGCAAATTTTCCAGATGTACGCAGAGCAAGGCAAAGGTTACAAATCCCTTGCCGCTACCCTAAATCAGGAAGGTATCCCTACGGCGAGAGGACCACAATGGGCACACATCTACAAGGGTAAATGGACCGATACAACCATAAGGGCCATACTGGTCAATCCAATATACGCCGGGGATATGGTCTGGAACCGGCGGACCGATGCACGCTTCCATAGGATTAGCCAGGGCCGGGCCGTAGACCGCGAAAATGTACACGGGGCAAGGCTCGTTCCCAATGACCAAAGCGACTGGATTGTCATTCGAGATGCCCACCCCGCCTTGATAAACAGGCGTTTATTTGAACAAGCCAAGCAGCGGCTCGAAAATCATCCAAAGTCAATTGAGCAAAAACAAAACAACCACGGCAGGACATGGAACGGCCAGCGGAGCAGGTTCATACTTTCGGGACTCTTAAGATGTTCCCTGTGCGGCAACCGTTACCAGGGAGTAACCCGCGAGAAAGGCAAAAAACGGCTGGATGGTACAAAAATTAAAAACTACTACTATGGTTGTGGCGGCTACATAACCAAAGGAACAACCATCTGCCAAATGAATGCCATTCCAAAAGAGGCGATTGAATCAAAGGTCATCGAAATGGTGCTGGACTTTTATAAGCCGTATCTTGAAAAAGATGGTCGCCAGAAGCTCGCTGAGGCCGTTAAGTCACAGACGGGAGCAGAAAAAGAAGACATCACTTCAGCACGTCAAAGGGCGCAGGCTGAATTGGAAAATATAACCAAAATAATAAATAACCTGTTGGACAATCTTACAGAAACCAATCGTGAGCATGTAGACAAACGGCTAAACGACCTGACCACCAAAAAGCAGCAAATCGAGGTCCGGCTGGAAGAACTGGAGCGGCTGTCGCTGTCGCAGGCCGAGATTGATACGATAGTCACAGAAGGAATGAGGTTCTTAGCTTGTTTGGAATTTACCCTTCGTAATGGCCTGCCTGAAGAGAAACTCACTGCCCTGCGCCGATGCATCGAAAAGATTCATATCAATAAACCTGCCAAGAAAGCCATTTTGGCAATTCGGATGGTTCCGGTAGGTGGTCTTAACACAGTTCAGGAAAAGAGCATTTCTATCTAGCTCACCCGATACTTGATAGCACCTCAGTTCGCCAACAAATAGGGCAAGGAAATTTGATAAATTTGAACAACACACGGAAACAAACTACTCGACTCAAATGAATTCTTCAGGCTACCAATCAACATACCTCTTAATCTCGCTGGCCAAGAAATGTGCGTCGCACTTCTTCGTTAGCTGCAAGATTTTTACCGGTGTCGTGCATTACGATATGGCCGATGTCAAAGACGTAAGCGCGGTGGGCAATTCGCAGGGCCTCTACTGCATTTTGCTCGACGAGCAAGATACTGGTGCCATTTTTATTGATCTCTGTAAACTTATCGAAAATCAGCTCAACGTAATTTGGCGAAAGTCCCAGCGACGGTTCATCAGCCAAAAGCAGTTTCGGTTTAAGCATTAAAGCCCTGCCTATGGCAAGCATTTGCTGCTCACCGGTTGAAAGAGTACCGGCCTTTTGGTAAAGCCGTTCTTTTAGAGGAGAGAAAAACGCCAATACGTTTTCCACATCGTTTTTTACAGCAGCTTTATCATTCCGGGTAAACGCGCCCATTTCAAGGTTTTCCAAAACGGTCATCGTGGAAAAAACGCGTCTGCCCTCCGGTACTAAAGACAACCCCTCAGTAACAAGCTGGTCGGTTCGTAAATCCTTTATGTTTTTGCCCTCAAAGAAAATCTCGCCATCATCTATAGTTCCATCCGATGCTTTGAGCAGGCCGCTTACGGCCTTGAGAGCGGTTGATTTACCTGCGCCGTTTGGGCCAATCAATGCTATAATCTCCCCTTCGTCAACCCCAAAGGAGACATCCTTGAGCGCGACAACCGCACCATAGCGAACTGTCAGATTTTTAACCTCAAGAAGCAATGCTTCTCCTCCTGCCAAGATATGCCGTTATTACGGCCTCATTCTGTTGTATTTGCTTCGGCGTTCCTTCGGCTATTTTCTTTCCGTAATTTAAGACGATTATATGTTCGGCGATGTCCATAACCGTTTTCATATCGTGCTCGATGAATAGAATTGTCTTGCCTGAATCCCGCATTTCGCGGATTACCCGCTTCATTTCGGTAATATTCTCGGCAAATAATCCGGCTGCCGGTTCATCGAGCAAAAGAACCTCCGGCTCTAATGCCAAAGCCCTGACCATTTCAAGCAGTTTGCGTTGTCCGTGGGAAAGATTACCCGCCAGTTCGTCTTTCTTTTGTTCAAGGCCGACTTGCCGCAGGTAATTTAAGGCGCGTTCAGTGTTGGCCCCGTTTTCCTTTTTCATTGCTTTGGTCTTTAACAGGGCCGCATACAAACTTTCCCCCCTGTTGTATTTTAATCCGAGCATAACGTTTTCAATCGCCGACATTTGAGGGAACAGGCGAACGTTCTGAAAAGTCCTTACCAAGCCAAGCCGGGCAATTCTGTGAGGACTTGCTGAACTGATTTTCCTGCCGTCAAGATAAACCTCTCCCGCATCCGGCTGAAGAAAACCTGTGATGATATTGAACATGGTCGTCTTGCCCGCGCCGTTTGGCCCTATCAATGCATTGACAGTTCCTTTCTTAAGCCCGAAGGAGACATTATCCACGGCCTTAACGCCGTCAAACACCTTGCTCAATCCTTTTACCGATAATATGTTTTCGCTATCATGCATTGGCTTAAGTCCACCTGTATTTGCCCACAATCCCCTGCGGTCGTTTGAGCATTAAAACAACAAGCAAAAGGCCATATATCATTTGTCTAAGCGGTGCAGCAATCGAGCTTGGCATACCGACAAAGCGAAGCAGTTCAGGCAATATCACAAGCACCGCTGCCCCAATAAATGAGCCGCTTAAACTGCCCATCCCCCCAAAGACCACCATTAAGAGTATCGTTATCGATTCCATTACTGTGAAACTTGAAGGGTCGATAAAAGTTATATAATGGGCATATAAACTGCCTGCAATCCCTGCGAAAAATGCGCCAATGGCGAAAACAATAATTTTATATTTGTTCACGTTTTTGCCGACCGCAAGCGCAGCCGTCTCATCTTCTCTTATCGCCCGTAGTATCCTTCCGAACGGCGAATTAACTATACGCTGTATCACAAAAAACGTTAGCATGGCAAAGACCGTCACCAAAATCAAATATGCCCACACTGCTGAAATCTGCATACCAAAAAATGAAAATCCTGGTATCCCCGGCAATCCCATCGGCCCGCGTGTTACCGATACCCAGTTCTTCGCCACTGAATATACAATCACACCCAGCCCGAACGTCGCAATCGCAAGATAATCACCCTTTAACCGAAGCGAAGGTGCTCCTATAACAATTCCCAAGACAGCCGCAACGCACGCACCGATAATTAAACCTATCCAAGGCGATACCCCATAATTCAAAGCCAATAAAGCCGATGTATATGCCCCGACACAGGAAAACGCGGCATGACCAAGTGAAGCCAATCCCGTATATCCCACGACAAGATTCAAGCTCAAAGTGAGAATGATATAAATGCCAGTTATAACAAGAATATGAAGAAAATACTCCATATATCACCGACTTCCTATAAACTGACACATATCATGTAAGAGATAGCCTAATGTCCACGAATATGTTCCTTTCAGAGCTTCTTGCGATTTATTTGCAAATAAATTGATTAAATAAGAGCCGGTGTCCGACAAAAATATTTTTTCTTTTTTACTTAGTTCTTTTCTTCTCATTAACGCACTTACGGCTAAACAGGATAAGTTTATATCAGATGGACCACCTAGCTGTTTTGGTATCCCAATACCATCTTTGCTTTTCCATTTCCCAAACAATGTTTCATTCCAAGCCTTTTGAAATTTTCGATTCAAATCACTATTGGTATCTTCAAATATATATGGCATTTCACACATTGCTGAAAGCGTATATGATTGTCGCCCTATTTCATGATTTGATCCAGAAACCCATCCATCAAATTGATAATCATACTTATCAATAATTTCTTTTTCGAAGAATTCCTGCAAGAACATTATTTGTCCCATATCAAGGATGTGAGTCAACCATTCGCAACGTTTAAGTTCTGTGAGGGTTGAATGCGCAACTATTGAAGTGAAAGCCTTTTCTTGTGCCCAATCATAATTTTGGTATGATTCAATAAAGTATTTAGCTGTTTTTTTAGCCCTTTCAACATAAAGATGATGTGGTAATTTTAACCATAAACGCAATAACCAAGCTGTATGGCGATAAGAAGGTCGAATGCCCTGTTCTAATTCATGGCCCCCATAAAAAATTACACCTCCCCATCCTATCCTCTCATTCCACCTGTTTTTAAGGTAAACATCTATTTCTGGCCATCGACTTTCCCATGCTTCAACAAGTGCCCGCCCGCATCCTTCTTGTCCGTACTCGCGAAGAAGAGCTATATATTGTTCTATACCCAGGATAGCAAGGGCAGAGGTTGTAATGCTATCTTCGGCCATGTTCGCAGCTTCTTTTCCATATACATCATAGGCATAATTCTTCTCTGATTTCCCCCATCCTCCCTTACCCACTCCTTCCGTTAGCCTATCATTAAGTAAGTAATATAAAACTGTTGTAAGTGCCTTTTGTATGCTAACTTCAGTAACTCCATTAAAAGGATTGTTATGTTTGTAGAACTTTTGGACACAACCTTCTAAAAGGCGCTCTAATTCGGAAAACTCAACGGACACCGGCCCTATATTAATTTGCATATGTTTTTCTTCTAAGCTTCATTTTCCCTTAAGCTTGTGCTAACTATACCTTTGGGTCTAAATAGCAAAAAGACAATCAAAATCACAAAGGCGATACAATCCTTCCATCCGGCAGAAATCTTCCATATTCCCAAGTTTTCGGCAAGGCCGAGGAATAGCCCCCCGAACATCGCGCCGGGGATACTGCCGATTCCGCCGATTATTGAAGCGATTACGCCTTTTAGGATTGCATTCATTCCCATTGTCGGCTCGATATTTGTTTCTAAAGAGACAAGTATCCCCGCCGCACCAGCTAACATCGAGCCAATTGCAAAAGCCACTAAAGTAATTTTCTCTGGATTTATCCCAACAACGCTTGCCGCCAACGGGTCATCCGCCACCGCCCTCATCGCCTTTCCTAATTTTGCGTTCTTAATATATAGCCACAGGGTTACACAGAGAAACACAGAGACAACCAGAATCAGAATCTGAATATTTGTGATTACTGCCCCTAAAATGTGATGACCTTCTCTGACTGGCCCAGTTCGGATTGAAATAATCTGTGCCCCGAAGATAAGCTGAATTAGGTTTTGGATGAAAATGAACACACCGAAGGAAGCCAAGAGAAAAACCAGATTAGGTGCCTTTTTCTTTCTTAATGGTCTATATACCATCCGGTCAATAAGGATGCCGACTATCCCCGCCCCAATTATTCCTGTGATAACCGCTGAAATCCAATTTAAATAACATCCTTCTCCACTAAAAACTAAAAACCAACTACTAAAAGCTGCGTAAGCAAAATATGCTCCTGCTGCATACACCACGCCGTGAGCAAAATTAAAAAATCGCACAGTGCGATAAATAACGGCGAAACCCAAGGCTACAAGGGCATAAATAGTACCAGAGATTAAGCCGTTGCAAATCAGTTGACTTAACATTTTTCAATTCTGTTTATGTTGTTGGTCCTTCATGGTTAACGAACTCTCTGTAGCAAAAATCCAAGAAATAATTTACTGATAGCAGGATGCCCCAATGAACTCGCTTGCATTTACCACATTGGTTTTATTGGCTTGATGCAATGTATTCATTGCTATTTCTTCCATTTCCTCTAACGACATATCAGATAACGGAAAGACTGGTTTTACAAAACTGTAATATTCTGGCGATAACTGCCACTTTCTCTTCTGTGAACACTCACTGTAATACCTTCTATAGAATTCAGTTCCAGGATATGGGTGAACCCAATGCAAACTAACACCGATAGCCCCGAAATCTCTGACAAATTTTTCGGCGAGATCACACGCCTTTTGAATATCGCGTTTCATTTGGCCGGGAAAACCAAGCATAACGGCTACATAGAACTCGATATTATACGTACTGAGCAGTTTGCAAATACTCTCAAGATATTCATAGTAATCTACAACCGCGTCCAATTCCAAGTACTTATGGTTTGACTGCATTAAAGCTAAATCAGGCGACTCAACAGGAAGAAAAACACGATAGCACCCATTATTCGCCAGCATCTCAACTAATCGGCGGTTAATGTATGGGTAGTATAAGCCGCCGTCTAGGTTCCAGTGTAATCCGCATTCAGATAGCTTCTTTGCCACAGACTCTTGAAAAGAAAAGGGTAGAGCAGCAAAATTATCATCTTCTACTACAATCTCTTTCCACTCTTGGGAGCCAATTATCCTCAGAATCTCACGCACATCATCTTCTTTGCATTGACGGGTTAATTTCCCGAAGTGGCTTCCTGTAGTGCAATAACTGCACCCGATCGGACATCCACGGGAGAACATTATGTCAATAAAATTAGCACCTCTTGGCTTGCCGAAGTGCGACATTTGAGACTTGTACAGATACGGCTTAAGCAAATCAAAAGCAGGATATGGAATAGTTTTTAAATCGATTCTTCTGTATTCAATGTCATTTCCAACAACGTTACCATCACATCGATATACTACGCCGTTAATTTCAGGAACAATTTTGTTTTGAATAGACTTCAACAACGCACCAAATGTTGCTTCCCCTTCTTTTAATATAATATAGTCTATGGCATTATCAGAATCTAAAGATAGTGTTTCCTTTGCTGCCCCAGTCGCGTGTTGCCCACCCATTATTGTCACTATATCACCGCTGACATTCTTGGCAATCTCAGCAACCTCCAACGCTTGCCTCCAATACGATGTAAACGAATTACTTATCGCCACCACGTCTGGGCTATAAGCTTCAATCTTTGCACGTATTTCGGATACAGACAGACCGAACCTAAAAACATTAGGAGCCACTTCCTCCTCATTGTCATAACCTTCAACACATGCGTCTAGAAACGCTACTTGATGGTTTGCCCTTACCGTAGCTGCCAAGCTTAAGAGTCCCAAAGGCGTTCCTACTCTTTTTGCTTCGTTTTTCCAATGAATTTGCGCAGGTCTAATAAAGAATATCTTCATATTTTAAGCATTCTCTCCGTCCGACTGAAACTTTTCCATTATTAATGTGCTCAGCTACCTTAAGGTTGAATTCTTCACAGAGACAGCCCTTTATGCAATATCGGGCTTTTACAAGAAAAGGATGAGTGTGCCGCAAAGTGAATATATCTTTTATCGTCCCATCTGGATTGCGCAGATTCAAGTCCTGATAACCTGGTACCATTTCAAGGAACTCGGGTAGTATAGATATTCCAGGCGTAGCGAACCCATTGTTGTGAACCGCAAATAGATACGCCACCCGCGTGCAATTTTGTCGAACCATGTAAGGCTGGATTTTTTCATATAGGTCCTGCGGTGGGTCAAAACTATGGTTCTTAAAATTCCTACCAGAGTGAATCACAGGCTCAATATAACTCTTAACTCCGGATTCTTTTATGAAAGGCAGTATCGTTTCAAGCAACTCCTCAGCATTCCTTCGCTCTGCGATAACCTGCACTCCTACTCTATCTCGAGGGAAATACTCTAACATCCGTCGAAGCCCTAATGGCATCTTGATTTGTTTAGAAGAATCTAACGAGTACATACAGTATGGCAAAGTATCTGTCGAATCAAGTCCCATCAGTTCAGCGTTCTTGGTGGGTTTGGTACTCCAGAATTTGTGATAAATCCACACGGGGCTTTCTGCAAGCCTCTTGACCATTTCATCCCCTGTCATCCCCCATTGTTTTAGAGCAGCATTATCATTAGATAGAAGTATGCCGTTTGTGAACACAAGCAACCTCGTCCCAACCTTTTTGACATAGTCGACTAATTGGAAGAAAGCTGGGTCCAAAGTCGGCTCGCCTTCTCCAGCTACATAGACTGTTCTGGAACCAAGCTTAAGGCATTGATCAATAATTTCTTTAATCTCGGGCCATGTAAGAGATTTTTCGCGTTCTCTTTGTGCTGTATAGCACACTTCACACTTAGCGTTGCATTTGCCTGTAAGCATAATCATAGTTAGTAGTAATGAATGGCTCCGATCCGGTCTCTTAGATTGGGCAACACTCACTCTTTGGGAAATCCAACTCTCAAGGTCAGCCGTCATCCCATTTAATTCCTTGTCGAAAGCTATTGTATTTGCAATAGCTTCTGTTTCTTCCAAAGGAGAAAAAACCTGCGGCTCAAGAAGGTTCCTAAAGCCAAACATATTCTTATTTGTAGATAGCATTATTTGTTCGCATTCTGAGAGGACAAATTAATCTATAGGCCTTACAATTCGGTCTACTATACCTTGCCAGTTATTATCTGCCAAGGTATCAATTTCTTCTTTGAATCTTTCGAGGATTACTTCTCGCTCCAAGTTCTCGCTATATATAGTTTTTTGGTATGTGCCGGGCAAGGTAGTCATCATTTCATTTACATGGTGTAGAAAGCCTTCCTGATATACATTCTTCATATGTTGAAATTCATCACGTATCTGCAATAGCACGCCAGCCGTTCCTGTACTATCTTGCTGTAAAATTGCGTTATAGAGCTTAAGCAAAATACGACAGAACCTAAAATTCTCAAGCATAATAATACAGTAGCCGTCAACGCATTTATAAGGAGATTGTCTGCATTCTGCTCCACTACTATCCTCGATACGCTGGTACCGTTCATCAACCGCTTGAACAGAGCCCATTATATACCTTTTGGCTCCATCGAGGAGACTTCCCCACCACGCATCTCTGTTATGCTTTTTGTCATACAATCTTAGCCGAGCCGATGCTTTTAGTAAATAATATCTAACATTATATTCCATGGGTCTATTTTCTCCTGCCTCATAGCCAAGAATGGTTGCGATGATTTCCTTTACTTTTTCTGGTCGTTTCAGATCTGGCAGTATTATTTGGTTATTTTCAATCATCCAAAAAGAAGACCGAGCCAATTCGGTAATCAGATTCCCCGTTTCCATTCTTATTTTCCATGTACGATATTCTGTATTGTTTATTTTGGGATCGCCACTAACTTTCGCATATATTTCATTTGCCAAATCATACATCCCCATTTGCCGATAATACATGGCCATCCGATATTGTGCGGCAAGATAGATCTCGTAATTTCTTTTAGAATGCCCTATCGTCTCTTTCAGTATATCTAACACTGAAGGATCTTCTGAATTGAGCCCTATATGATATAGGGCATTCGCATATAGTAACGCTACATAATTGTCGGAAGTACCAATCGATTCAATCAATTCCATCGAAGCTTCTTCATTTGGATTTAAGAGGTCCTCAAGAAACCTCAATCCACGAACAATCCCACTGGGTATTTGTTGAGTATAAGCAGGATTTGGCATCAATTGATGTATGGCTATTTCGGCTGATTGCAAAATATTTTTGACGACAAATTTTTTAGTTTCATTGAATACAATTTTTTCTTCTTTACCTTCTTCTTGGAATTCCTTGATTCTTTTGTCTGATTCTCTAAGCATATCTTGTAGGCTTTTGGCCCACCAACCACCTGCCACACCAAATCCTGTAATAAAAAGAGAAATAAGGGCGAGATGCATTTTTGTTATATTAACAGTTTCGCTGTTTTGATTTGGGGCCTCAATAAACTGCTGATCTCCATTACGTACCATATCTATGTTTGGATCAAGACCTGCGTTTGAATCAAAAGCTGGATTTGAATTAGACAAGGATTTAATTGCTTTGGGGGCCATTTTGCTATTTGTATTAATCAGCTTTTTTGCAAAATGGAATTCAGTTATCATTCCCGACGCTACAAAAAACAAGAATATGATCCATAATACACAAGTAATGCTAAATAACATTTTCATTATAATTTCTAATGCGGTATCTAATCGTTCTGAAATAGTTGGTTTTGTGCTCGGATTATTCTTTCTTCCTACTGGGCCGACATTTGTCATAACTACTCCCTTCTGATTTTATGGTTTGCATAAAAATGTCGCAACATATACTTAATTAAAATTAGAGCTTGCGAAATTCGTACAGCATAAAAGGGCTGTTTTCCCACAACACCCGAACTGCCCACAATCTAGTATTTAAAAATGTTTTAGGATATTCTATCGAATCCTCTGGGATCTTTGCACTACAACAAACGATGAAAACGCCCTTCGATAGCAGTGAATGGTAAATTCGACTCAAAAAGTCTTTTGTGAAAATACGCTCTTGGTCTTCGCATAGAAATATTGATGCTACATGGTAATTGTTGGAAAAACTAACCTCAAAAACATCAGCACAATGAAGCTGAATTCTTTCGCTATAGTTCTGCAACTTGGAATGCGCAATCTCTAGCATCTGATGTGAAATATCATAACCATCAACCCTAATATTGGCGTGTGCTTCAATAATATATTTGGTCAGATTGCCAGTGCCTATTCCTAACTCTAAGTAGCGTAATTCTTGAATGGTGTCGTCGTATGGGAAAACATCACGTATGACTCTATGCAATTCGTGATAACAAGGTATTTCCCTTTCGATCACAGTATCGTATAAAACAGCCTCCTCAGCTGTATAGATGAAATGGGTTCTTCCCGATAATCGCATCTACATCACCCTACTGTATCGACTTTGCCATTCCATCTCGAATCTCCCTGCGACCGAACACTTTACCAAGAACGTCCCCATTCTGGTCGAACTTTGTTAATCCAGTTGCACCCACAAAACTCGACTCCTGCAGTGACTTACGCACGTTGTCCCCGGTTACAGGAAGACCTGATTCAGCAACTTTACTTATCGCAATAGCAACTATGTGCATACAATCGTAGCTGGAAGAGGCATTAAAATTTGGAATTGTATGATATTTTGCTTCGTATTTTTTGGCAAAGTCTTTATATTCTTTTCCTTCGTACTTCTCAGGTACAACAAAAAAAGCTCCATCAGATGCCGAACCAGCCGCATCAAGCAACTCTTGCGCACCCCATGTATCTCCCCCGAAGATAGGTATAGAGATACCTAGCTCTTTCGCTTGTCTTAAAATTCTGCCCCCTTGTTTCGAATAAGTAGGAATGTATACGGCATCACATTTAGCTGAGACCAGTTTTGTTAGCTGGCTACGATAATCAGTAACTGTTTCTTCAGTCCCTTCTTCAATTAAAACTTTGCCGCCTTTTGCTTCGAAGTACTTTTTAAACGCTTTCTGTAGGCCGACACCCCAAGCGTTGTTAACATACAACACCCCAACATTTTTGAGGTTTTTCTCTAACATCCAATCCACTACTATTTCCGCTTGTGCAGCATCAGAGGGACATGTTCGGAACACAAAAGGGCCAGCTTCTGTTACTGCAGCCCCAGAAGAGATTGGGCTTATCAGCACAACTTTCTCTTTATTTGCAATCGGAGCCATAGCCAATGTGACTCCTGTACCAGCGGAACCAATAACAACAGGTACCTTCGCAGCAGTCGCAAACTTGAGCATAATACTGACACCCTTTTGGGGATCGACCACATCATCTTCAAAGTCTACAACAACCTTCTTTCCTTTTATACCACCACTTGCATTTATTTCATCCAGCGCAAGCTCTATCCCTTGTCTTGCATCGTTGCCATAGGAGGCATTATCTCCCGACAGAGGAAAGCTAGCGCCCAACTTTATGATATTATCTTGCGGTTGCTTTTTTGAGCAGGCGGGGAGGGAAAAAACAATAAGCAATAAGACGCTGAAAAGGATTGCACTGCGGTTAAATAAATAAACCAAGCGTTTCATTTTAACTCTCCTTTAATGTGTTTCCTATTTTAACCTCTTCAAATCGTCACAATTAGAACCGATCAGCCGTAAAATGCAACCACAATTTCGGCTTAAAAACTGGCAAAATGGAATAGAAGGACAATACCCGCCAAAGCGGACAATCCTGGCAAATGTGTTCTCACTTTTTATTGGCCACACCCAATACTATACCACCCGCTTGGACAAATTACCCATGGTTGGATAGATAGACCTGCATCGAAAATCAAGCTTAACTGCGTTTTCTTCTCAAAATCACCGCAACCAACAGAAGACCTTCTCTATTAAACAAATTGCCTTGCCTAGCTTTAAGTGGTAGCATCTGGCTAAATCCGTTTATCGAAAAACAGGGAGAAATATGGCAATAAAGAAGTCTGAGTTGTATAGCTCCTTATGGGCAAGCTGCGATGAACTTCGCGGTGGCATGGATGCCAGCCAATACAAGGACTACGTTCTCGTCCTGCTCTTCATCAAATACGTCAGCGACAAATACGCCGGCGTGCAGTATGCGCCGATCACTATCCCAGCGGGCGCCAGCTTCAAGGACATGGTCGCGCTCAAGGGCAAGCCAGACATCGGCGACCAGATCAACAAGAAGATTATCGCGCCGCTGGCCAATGCCAATAAGCTGTCCGACCTGCCGGACTTCAACGACGCCGCCAAGCTCGGCAGCGGCAAGGAAATGGTGGACCGGCTTACCAACCTCATCGCCATCTTCGAGAACAAAGCACTCGATTTTTCCAAGAACCGCGCCGAGGGTGACGACATCCTGGGTGACGCCTACGAATACCTGATGCGGCACTTCGCCACGGAGAGCGGCAAGAGCAAGGGCCAGTTCTATACCCCCGCTGAGGTCAGCCGCATAATGGCGAAGATTATTGGCATTCGCGACGCAAAGACCACCAACGCCACCACCGTTTATGACCCTACCTGCGGCTCCGGCTCGCTGCTGCTGAAGGTGGGTGATGAAGCCAGCGCCAAGGTCACCCTCTACGGGCAGGAAAAGGACGCCGCCACCAGCGGCCTGGCGCGTATGAACATGATCCTGCACAACAACCCAACGGCGATGATTGTGCAAGGCAACACGCTGACCGATCCCAAGTTTAAGGACGGCGGCACGCTCAAAACCTTCGACTATGTCGTCGCAAATCCGCCATTTTCCGACAAACGCTGGAGCACCGGCCTTGAACCGCTCAATGACCCCTACGAGCGATTTCAGCCCTTTGGCACGCCCCCCGGCAAACAGGGCGATTACGCCTATCTGCTGCATATCGTCCGCTCGCTCAAGAGCACCGGCAAAGGCGCGTGCATTCTGCCGCATGGTGTCCTCTTTCGCGGCAATGCCGAGGCCGACATCCGCCGCAATCTCATCCGCAAGGGCTACATCAAGGGCATCATCGGCCTGCCCGCCAACCTCTTCTACGG
Organism: Phycisphaerales bacterium; assembly: GCA_003141275.1. Taxonomy (GTDB): domain Bacteria; phylum Planctomycetota; class Phycisphaerae; order Sedimentisphaerales; family Anaerobacaceae; genus Fen-1362. Next base: position 9,951 of record PLLM01000059.1, on the reverse strand, counting down.
CACCGGCATCCCCGCCTGTATCGTAGTCGTGGATAAGCAGGACGCTCACGCCCGCAAGGGCATCTTCATGATTGACGCCAGCCAGGGCTTTATGAAAGACGGCCCCAAAAACCGCCTCCGTGCCCAGGACATCCACAAGATAGTCGATACTTTCAACAAGCGGCTCGAAATCCCCAAATACTCCCGCATGGTCAGCGTCGAGGAGGTCGAGAAAAATGAGTTCAACCTCAACCTCCCGCGATATATCGACAGCCAGACGCCTGAGGACCTCCAGGACATCGAGGGACATCTCAAGGGCGGTATTCCCACCGCTGATGTCGATGCCCTCCAGCGCTACTGGGACGTTTGTCCGCAGTTACGCAAGGTCTTGTTCAAGGCCAAGCGCTCCGGCTACCTCGACCTCGCCGTGGACAAGTCAGCGATAAAGCCCACGATTTTCGAACACCCTGAGTTTGCCGCGTTCATAGAGAGGATGAATGCCCACTTTACCTCCTGGCGGAAGAAAAACGCCGCCAATCTGAAGGCCCTTAAGAGCGGCTGCCACCCGAAGCAGGTTATCGTGGAACTCTCCGAAAATCTTCTGGCCTACTACACCGGTAAATCGCTCATCGACAAATACGACATCTACCAGCATCTCATGGACTACTGGGCCGAGACGATGCAGGATGACTGCTACATCATCGCCGCCGATGGCTGGAAAGCCGAAACCTACCGCATCATCGAGAAGGATAAAAAGGGCAAGGAGAAAGACAAGGGCTGGAGCTGCGACCTCATCCCAAAGGCCCTCATTGTTGCCCATTATTTTGCCAAAGAGCAGCAGGCCATCGACAAGCTCACCGCCGAGATGGAAAGCGTCGTAGCCCAGATTACTGAGCTGGAAGAAGAAAACGGAGGTGATGAAGGCGCGTTCTCCGAACTCGACAAGGTCAACAAGGCCAACGTCACCGCCCGGCTCAAGGAGATTAAAGGCGACAAGGAGGCCAAGGACGAGGCCGCCGTGCTCAACGAATGGCTGAAACTCTCCGAGCAGGAAGCCGACCTTAAGAAACGGATTAAAGATGCTGAAACAGAACTCGACGCGCTGGCCTATGCAAAATACCCCAAGCTAACCGAAGCGGAAGTGAAAACGCTGGTGGTGGACGACAAATGGCTTGCCGCGCTAGATGCCATTATCCACGGCGAGATGGATCGAATCAGCCAAGCCCTTACGCAGCGAGTGAAGGAACTGGCCAAACGCTACGAAATTCCCATGCCGAATTTTACTGAAAAGGTCGAGGAATTGACTGGCAAAGTAAATGCTCATTTGAAAAAAATGGGGTTCGCATGGAAGTAAAGAAATGCTACAAGCAGACCGAGGTGGGGGTGATCCCGGAGGATTGGGAGGTCGATTGCATCGAGAATCTCGCACACATCACCACAGGCGGAAAAAACACGCAGGATCGTGTCGATGACGGTCAGTATCCGTTCTTTGTCCGCTCGCAGAATGTTGAACACATCAACAGCTATTCCTTTGACGGAGAGGCGGTCTTAACAGCCGGCGATGGAGTTGGCACGGGAAAAGTGTTCCACTACATCAATGACAAGTTTGACGCCCACCAGCGCGTTTACCGTATCTCTGAGTTTACTGATCGCATAAACGGATACTTCTTCTACCTCTACTTCAGCAGCCACTTCTACAACCGGATCATGCAGATGACTGCAAAGTCGTCCGTTGATTCCGTTCGCCGGGAAATGATTGCAAGAATGCTGATCCCCATCCCGCCCACCAAAGCCGAACAAGAAGCCATCGCAGGGGCGTTGCGCGATGCGGATGAACTGATTACTGCCTTAGAAAAACTCATTGCCAAAAAGCGAAATATTAAGCAAGGAGCAATGCAGCAACTCCTCACCGGCAAAAAACGCTTACCTGGGTTTAGCGGGGAGTGGGAATATCAGCCTTTTGGCGATGTCTTATTGCGGTTGAATGCTAAGGAACATCAAATACAGACAATCGATTATCAGCCAATAGGCAGCTACCCGGTTGTTGATCAGGGGAAGGAATCTGTGATTGGATATTCCGATAGGCATGATAGGCGTTTTCAATGTCCTCAAGGAGGCGTGATCGTATTTGGGGATCACACTTGTATCGTCAAGTTTGTAGATTTTGACTTTGTTGTTGGTGCTGATGGCACTCAAATCTTGGCGGCAAAGTCCGGCCAAAATACTCGGTTCCACGCTTTTCAGCTACAGCATTCGGGGATTCCCACCACTGGATACAACCGACACTTCAAGTTTCTCAAAGAACGAACTTTTAAGGTTCCTTCTCTCGCCGAACAGACCGCCATCGCCGCCATCCTGAGCGACATGGATTTGGAGATTGAGCGATTGGAGCAAAAGCTGGATAAATATAAAATGCTCAAACAGGGTATGATGCAGGAACTTTTAACAGGGAGGATAAGACTCGTATGAAAAGCTACTACCGCGTTATGCTGGGGCAGAAGAGTGTTCATGCAGAAGAATGCTTCGCGGGGAACTTCATCGGCGTCGATTTCGGTATCAACCAAGACCTTACGCATAAGTTGCCGGAGGAGTGGCGTGCCTTCAACAAGGAGTTTATTCCCATCTATCTGGCAGCTCGCCCCCACAAAACGAGAATTGGCGCAGGGCTGGCGTGCGGAGCATTGTGGACGGTGTCCAAAGGAATTAAGAAGGGAGATATATTGCTATGCCCCAATGGCTCAGGCCAGTATCGTGTAGGCGAAGTTAGTGGTGATTATACTTACGAGCCTGGCAAAATTCTTTATCATCGACGACCTGTAAGTTGGTTGAATGTGACCATTGACCGATCTGGCATGAGTGAAGCATTGCAAAACTCCACAGGATCAATCGGCACGGTCAGTAACATTACACCCCACAGCGAAGAAATTGAAAAACTAATCGGTGGTATTTCCGCTCCAAAACTTATTTCCACAGACAAAACGGTGGAAGACCCTTCGGCTTTTGCCTTGGAGGAACATCTTGAGGATTTCCTTGTGAAAAACTGGGCACATACCGAACTCGGCAAGGAATATGATATTTACGAGGAAGACGGCGAAAAGGGGCAGCAATACCAAACCGATACCGGCCCGCTCGATATACTCGCCGTTAGCAAAGACAAGAAGAAGCTGCTTGTCGTCGAATTGAAAAAGGGACGTGCCAGTGATACCGTGGTGGGACAAACTCTTCGATACATGAGTTTTGTGCAGGAGATGCTGGCCGAGAATAACCAGACTGTTCATGGCATCATCGTCGCGTTGGAAGATGACCCAAGAATCCGAAGGGCTTTGACAATGGTGTCGAATATCCAGTTCTACCGCTATCAAATCATCTTCAAGCTGCTGAAGGGATGACATGAGCGACATAGGCAAACCCGAACGCATTACACAGGACCGCGTTATCGCCCTGTTCTGCGATGAGCTTCGCTACCGCTACCTCGGCGACTGGACTGACCGCGAGGGCAACAGCAATATCGAGGAAGGACTCCTCACAGTTTATCTGTCGAAGTGCGGCTACACCCCGGCGCAAATCAGCGTTGCCCTGCACAAGCTGCACACTGAGGCAGACAACTACAACCGCGGTCTCTACGGCAACAATCAGGCCGTTTACAAACTGCTGCGCTACGGCGTGCCGGTTAAGATTGAGGCGGGCAAGGTCACAGAAACCGTTCACCTCATCAACTGGAATGAGCCGGAGAAAAACGACTTCGCTATCGCCGAGGAGGTCACACTGCTCGGCAACCACGAGCGACGGCCCGACATTGTGCTATATGTGAACGGCATCGCCGTCGGCGTGCTGGAACTTAAAAACAGCCGTGTCACCATCGGCGACGGCATTCGCCAGAACCTTTCCAACCAGCAGACGGAGTTCAACGCATGGTTCTTCAGCACAGTGCAGTTCATCTTCGCGGGCAATGATTCCGAGGGTATGCAATACGGAGCAATCGGAACACCAGAAAAGTATTTTATGAAGTGGAAGGAAGACGAGAAAGACGACACCTGCTTCAAACTGGACAAGTATTTGCTGAAGATGTGCAATCAGGATAGACTCATCGAACTGATGCACGACTTTGTGCTCTTTGACGGCGGTGTAAAGAAACTGCCGCGTGTGCATCAGTATTTCGGTGTCAAGGCCGCCCAGCGGCATGTGTATGAGCGCAAGGGCGGCATCATCTGGCACACCCAGGGCAGCGGCAAGAGCATTGTGATGGTGTTGCTGGCCAAATGGATTCTGGAGAACAATCCCAATGCCCGCGTGGCCGTCATCACCGACCGCGATGAGCTGGATGAACAGATTGAGCGTGTTTTTACTGAGGCGGGCGAACCCATCATACGAACCAGCAGCGGACGCGACCTGATGAGCCAACTTGGTCAAGCGAAGCCGCGACTGCTCTGTTCACTCATCCACAAATTCGGCAGGAAGAATGTAAACGACTTCGACGTGTTCATCAAGGAACTGGAAGAGCAACCTTGCCAGACCGTCGGTGAAATTTTTGTATTCGTGGACGAATGCCACAGAACCGAAAGCGGCAAGCTTCATAAAACGATGAAGGCTATCATGAAGAACGCCGTATTCATCGGTTTTACCGGAACGCCGCTGCTGATGACAGACAAGAAGACAAGCCTTGAAGTCTTCGGCAGTTACATCCACACCTACAAATTCAGCGAGGGCGTTGAAGATGAGGTGATACTCGACCTGGTCTATGAGGCGCGTGATATTGACCAGCGTCTCGGATCTGAGGATAAAATCGATGCATGGTTCGAGGCCAAGACCAAAGGATTGAACGACTGGCAGAAGGAAGAACTGAAGAGACAATGGGGCACGATGCAGAGCGTGCTCAGCTCCCGCTCTCGCGTGGAGCGGGTGGTGAACGACATTGTCTTCGACTTCAGCGTCAAACCTCGCCTTTCCAGCGAACGTGGCAATGCCATTCTGGTAGCATCAAGCATCTACGAGGCGTGCAAGTATTTCACCTTTTTTCAAAAGACCCCGTTCAAGGGTAGGTGTGCAGTGATAACTTCATATGGCCCCCAGGCGCAGGATGTGACCATGGAAGAGATCGGCGCAAACACCGAGACCGACAAGCAGTTCATTTTCAACACATATGACGAACTGCTGAAAGACATCGAAGCTAAGCCAAACATGACGAGGACTGAAACCTACGAGAAACAGGCAAAGAATCTGTTCAAAAAAGAGCCGGCGAACATGAAGCTGCTCGTTGTGGTGGACAAGCTCCTCACCGGATTCGACGCGCCACCATGCACCTATATCTATATCGATAAGTCAATGCGGGACCACGGCCTCTTCCAGGCCATCTGCCGAACGAATCGGCTGGACGGCGAGGATAAGGACTTCGGCTATATCGTGGACTACAAGGACCTATTCAATAAGGTTCATGATGCCATCGAGGTCTATACCTCCGAGCTGGATCACAGCGCAGGCGGGGTCAATCCGGAGGTGCTGCTACAGGATCGCCTCAAAAAAGGTAAGGAACGTCTCGACAACGCGGTGGAAGTTATTGTCCTGGTATGCGAGGCGGTCGAGCCGCCTAAGGGCGAGTTGGAGCACATCCATTACTTCTGCGGCAACACGGAGATTGCGACGGACCTGACGGAACGGGAACCGCAACGGGCCGCGCTTTACAAGGCGACTGTGGCGCTGGTGCGAGCCTACGCCAATATTGCAGACGAACTGGAACGCGCAGGATATAGCAGTGACGACATCAAACGGATCAAACAACAACTTGACTACTACCTGAATGTCCGGGAGATCATTCGCAAGGCCAGCGGCGAAAGTCTCGACCTCAAAGCTTACGAAGCAGACATGCGGCATCTCATCGACACCTACATTGAAGCCGATGAGCCGCGGAAGATTTCGCCCTTCGACAACATGAGCCTGCTGGATTTGATTGTGAAGACCGGCATCGCCAATGCTATCACGACCCAGCTTGGCGGACTGAAGGGAGACAGGAATGCGGTGGCTGAAACCATTGAGAACAACGTTCGCAGCAAGATTATCAAGGAACACCTGAACGACCCGGCCTACTACGAGAAGATGTCTGCGTTGCTGGACGAGATTATTGCCGCCCGAAAGGCGAAGGCCATCGAGTATGAGGAATACCTGAAGCGCATCGCCGAACTGGCGAAAAGAGTGGGAGCAGGTTATGCGGAAGAAACACCGGAAAAGCTGAATACACCCGGCAAACGCGCCATATACAACAACCTGGGTCAGAATGAAGAGCTGGCGCTGAAGATTGACGAAACAGTCAGACAAGTGCGGCCTGATGACTGGCGCGGTGTTCGTGCCCGCGAGCAAGTTATAAAGGCTGCGATGTATGGTGTATTGCGGAATGAAGCCGAGGTGGAGCGCATTTTCCTAATCATCAAAGCGCAGAGAGAATACTAATGGTCAAGCAGGTTAAACTTGGCGACATCGCGGTGGATGTGGTGCTGAAAAATATCAAAAATGTCTATCTCAGCATCTACCCACCGACCGGCAGAGTTCGCATATCTGCGCCGTTGCGGATGGGCTTGGATACCATCCGGGTTTTTGCAATCTCTAAAATAAGCTGGATCAAAAAACAGCAGAACAAACTCCGCGGTCAGCAGCGGGAAACCCCAAGGGATTATATTACACGGGAGAGTCATTTTTATCTGGGCAAACGGTATCTGTTGGATGTGATCGAAGAAAATGCCCCGGCCAACGTAATTCTCAAGCATGAAAAGATTGAGCTGCATATTCGTCCCGACATACCGACCAAAAAACGGCAGGTGATTTTAGAAGAATGGTATCGCTGCAAGCTCAAAGAGATACTACCGGAAATGATAGCCGAGTGGGAAAAGAAAATGCAGGTCAGCGTGGAACAGTTTGGCATAAAGAAAATGCGGACACGCTGGGGCACCTGTAACATTAAAGCCAGGAGGGTTTGGCTCAATCTGGAACTGGCCAAAAAGCCGGTCCATTGTTTGGAATATATTCTGATTCACGAGATGGTGCACCTCTTGGAACATCGTCACAATGAACGGTTTAAGACCTATATGGACAAATTCATGCCCCAGTGGCGTGCTTACAAAGATGAGTTAAACCGATTTCCAATTAGTCATACGGAGTGGAATTACTAACAACGGAGTATTTAATGCTTCAGTTTGATAGAGGCTTTATAATGTTATGCGATGCCAACACCGAAGAAGAGTGTCTCAGGCGTAATTTGTTCGGTGACAAGACCAAGAAACTTCAAGATTTGAATGAGATAAAACCAGGAGATATAGGGTTACTTTTTAATTTTGACAAAGATGAGCTGATGGGGATTTTTAGAGCTTGTTCCAAAGCCCAGTTTGACATAGAACCAAAAGCTTGGAATGGAAAGTTTCCTGCACAGGTACGTGTAGAACTTATTGGCGAACTCCAGCGGATAAAGGATGCTACGTATATTCTAAATAAGGCTGGTGCGGCAATGGGACAGTTAGCCTCAGGAGTACCGGCACCACATCCTGTTCACAGACGTGATGTAATGGAGAAGGTCCTGGCTCATTTCAAAGAGCCTATGACGTCCATAGCGTCTGGCCAATAAAATAGGAAGACAAAATGGTAAACCGTAAGAAACTCATCTGGCAACGAGTAGATAATACTTTTAACCTGCAACTCGAAAATCCTGAAGCTGTTGATAAAATCCATCTAAAGCGATTACTCAAAAAGGTAGAAACCAGTTCGGCTAATTGGCGGAAAGTCATACATTTTAATAAGAGAGCATCCGAAGCATTTGAAAAGTGGTTCCATGATCTTTCTATGCCACTCCCCGGGTATGCTTATGCCCTTTTAAGTAATTGGTTTAAAACAAGGCTTAAATTTATTAGAGAAAGTCCTCGTGGTATAGCTGCCCTGGAATTCTGGAAGGCATTATTTTGTGCTGTTCCTGAAAAGCGACTGACTGATCCCAAGAGAAATGATGTGGTATTAAAAGAGCGTTTTGAATTATGGTGGCCGAAACAAGAAAAGTGCCAAAAGGATTGTTAAGTGTAGAAGTGATTCCGTTCGGCGCCTGGCCAATAAAATAAAAAAAGACAACGCAAAATGAAGAAAAGGGCAAATAAGAGCACGACTATACCAGGGTTCATTAACGAGAACAGCCAAAAGAATCTTGGCCGAGTTGAACCTAAGCAAGCCGGGACTGACAACGAGCAATATGTCTATGTAATGAACTGCACAAAATGCGGCTGCATATACGGCTCGAATGGCTCTGACATCTTTCAAAGGAAATGCCCCAACCCCAAATGCCAAGGCGGCAATAAAGGCCCGAAGCTTTTAACAAGCTAAATCAAGTTAAGTGGCCAATAAAATAAAGAGTAAAACCATGACAAATAAATGGACGGATTGGCTTAATATCAATGATAAATGTAATTATCAAGGGCCGGCAGTCTATAAAGTGAGATTAACCAATGCCAACGGCAAAGCATGTACACTGGCAAGATTACTGACGGCGGATAAAGAAGGCATAATGTGTATCGGACATACCAGCAACATGAAACAAAGAAGGGCACAATTCGTATCTGCCATAAACAGAGCGAGCGGCCATTCGGAAATGAACCTTGTTTACTATTTGAGGGACCATACTAACTTCTCAAATAGGTTCAAAGATGCAAATTTTCAATATTCGTTTTGTAAATGTTATGGCGTTGCCGAAAGCAAGAGCAAAGAGGAACAATTGATAAAGGCGTATTTTAAGAAATTCGGTGAAGTGCCGCCATTAAACAGCGCTATACCAAATCGCTACGAAGGCTGGGAATTTTAACACGTCAATAGACCTCGGAGGTTGATAGCGGGTCAATTTGGGTATAAAGAAAAAAAGATAACTTCCCGTTGACCAGGAAGTTATCTCTGTAAACCACTAGCGGGGGGAGGATTCGAACCTCCGACCTCCGGGTTATGGGCCCGACGAGCTACCAGACTGCTCTACCCCGCGGTCATTTGTAAATCAAACATATCACCAAACCGACTTCTCAGCAAGAAAAAAACCGGTCATAGATGCTTTCTAATCTTTTCCGCAATTATTTCCACTTGCCCCGGTCTGTACTTATACGAAGGCCAGTGTGCAAAAACCCCGTCGCCTGTCTTACGAGGCACTATATGAAAATGCAAATGGTCCACAAGTTGTCCCGCAGCCCTGCCGTTGTTGCACAACACATTATACCCATCAGCACCGGTCGCTGAGGCAACCGCACCGGCAATTTTCCCTAAACGAGTCCAGATTTGTCCCAGCAACTCAGGCGGACAATCATGCGCCTTTTCAAAATGCTGACGAGGCATCACAAGCGTATGACCATCGCTGACGGGACCAATATCGAGAAATGCGAAGACAATTTCGTCCTCGTAAATTTTGGCCGACGGTATCTGGCCCGACGCTATCCTGCAGAAAATGCACTCTTGAGCGCTCATTCGCCGGTTCCCTCACCGAACACTTAATAAATGATTACTGCTTTGCGCCGGCGGCAACTTTGGTCTTCTGCTTGGCCTTCGAATGTTCGCCTTTTTCGCCCTTATGCTTTTTCTCAATGTGCTCGGAGCCAACCAACTGGAGCAAAACCAGCTCGCCGTTATCCCCCAGCCGTCTTTTTGCCAGGTGAATAATTCGCGTATATCCGCCTTTCCTGTCCAGATACCGCGGGCCAAGCTCACTGAACAATTTGCCGATTATCGTACCCTTGCGAACCTGCTGACCTTCTTCTTCCTTGTATATGTTACGGTCGCCCAACTGCGAAATTGCCTGCCGTCTTGCCGCCAATGTCCCCTTCCTGGCAAGCGTAATCAGCTTTTCAGCGAAACCCTTGACTTCCTTTGCCTTTCGGATAGTCGTCGAAATCGTCTCATGCTCAAAAAGAGCTACCGCCAGATTGCGACGCAACGCTATGCGATGCTCGCTTGTTCGACTTAACTGTCTGC
>PLLM01000097.1 GCA_003141275.1 Phycisphaerales bacterium | reverse complement strand
TCCTTTTGCTGGGAGAGGTCTCTTGGGAAAATGAAGAGCATAAACTGTTTTTTGTTGATGGCCTCGGCGATTTTGTCGCCGAATTCGAGGTCGGCCTGTTCGATGGCCATACCGCCTTTGTGCTTTCCGGCGTGTGCGGTCATAGGGCCGTCGGGTTTGGCACGCATCGCACCCCAGACCTGATAGGAGTGGAACTGCTTTGAGACCAGCTCCAGCATAACGAGCAGCGCCTTGTCGAGATGGTCGGTTTTTTTGAGTTCTTCGATTGCATAAAGGAAGTCAGTGGCGCGTTCCGCCTGGAACCTGATGGCGGGGGCCCTTTCGGCGCCGAGTTTTCTGATAATGATTTGCGGGCCGGAGGAAAGCGTGGCGGGGGCCTCTTCAAGCTCGACGGTTTCGCCTGGGTCGGCGGTGGAGGCCGTTTCGAAGTTAATCTCGATGGCGAAATCGGATATGCGAATGACGTCGCCTGTTTTGACGTCGGCTTTGTGGATTTCGCTGTCGTTTAGATAGGTTTTGTTTGCGCTGTCGAGGTCTTCGACGACCCACTGGCCGTCTTTGGTGTTATAGATAACGGCGTGCTGGCGTGATACGACTTTGTCGGGCAGGAGTATCTGGCTGTTGGTGTGTCTGCCGATGTAGATTGGGCCTTTGTCGAAGTGATATTCGTTAATGGTGCGCTCACCTTGTTTTACTACGAGACGCATTATCTGTCCTCTCCATATTGGCAGTTTACGTTAGCGTTCTCATCATATTAAAGTAATTGCCGGGATTTGTCAAGCGAAAGGAGGCGGCAATTTGGGGTATTTGTAGCGGAAGGGGGGTATTTAGAACCTGAAACCGTCTTTGAGGGCGGTTTTGAAGTCGTAAACGTCGTTAAAGTCGTCGATGGTGTCGGTGGGCTGGGCCTTCATCCAGTTGTTCCTGATGAGGAGGTAAACGATTTCGCCGAAATCACGGGTGGTTTTGACGTGCCAGGAGTCGAGGACGAGCATAGCGAGCAGGCCCCATTTTTCGAGCGCGAGCAGGCGGAGTCCTTCGCAGAGGGTTTGGCCCGTGATGTGGCCCGGCTGACCGGCGGATTTTCGGATGGTGAAGCCGAGGCCTTCGTAAACGAATCGAACGGCTTTTGGGTTGTATCGGCTGTCCTGCTCTGAAATTTCCTCGAGCGTTTTTTTTTCGGTCATATTTTGTCAGCTGACTTTTGCGCCTGGTTTAGCGCCAGTGTCGGCGGTGAGCATAAAGATTTCTTTTCCGCCCGTCCCTGAGGCGAGAATCATGCCTTCGGACAGGCCGAAGCGCATCTGGCGCGGTTTTAGGTTCGCGAAGAGTATGACGATTTTGCCGACGAGTGTTTCGGGCTTGTATGCCTGTGCGATGCCGGCGAGGACATTTTTCTGAATGCCGCCTACGTCTAACTGAAATCGCAGGAGTTTGTCGGCTCCTTCGACGCGTTCTGCTTTTACGACCTGGGCGATGCGCAAGTCGATTTTGGCAAAGTCCTCGATTGTGCATTCCGGCTTAATCGGCTCAGCGGTTATCGCTGGGGTCGGTTCGGGAGTCATAGCTTGTTTCTCTCCTGTCTCTTTACTTTCTTCAATCATCGCATCCACCTTTTCTTTATCTACACGTTCGAAGAGACGTTCAAAGTTATTGATATCGTGTTCCTGAAGTATGGCTGGGACATCGGCGAAGGTGAGTTTGCCGACGTTCAGCAGGCGTTCGATTTTTTCGGCAAAGGCGGGCAGAATAGGCTTTAGGTAGATAGTCAGGATGCGGACGGCGTTGAGGGTTGCTGTCAGGGTGGTACGCGCCTTTTCCGGGTCGGTTTTAATCGTGGTCCAGGGCTGGTTTTGCTCGACGTAACGGTTTGCGAGGTCGGCCAGGGCGGTTGCGGTCCGGATTACGGCGGCGTAATTGAGATTTTCGTAATTCTGGATGATTTCCTTTTCGGCGGCGGCGATTTCTTCAATAAGTTTTTTGCCTTCGTTGTCGAGTTTGCCGAGCCGGCCATTGAATTTGCTTTTGAGCATAGGCGCTGCTCGCGAGGCGAGATTGGTGAATTTGCCCACGAGGTCGGAGTTGATTTTGTTTATGAAGTCCTCGGTGCTGAGGTCGAGGTCGTCGATGCCTGCCGAAAGTTTGCTTGCGTAGTAGTAGCGTAGATATTCCGGGTCGAGGTGCTTGGCATAAGTTGCAGCTTTTATGAAGGTTCCTCGCGACTTGCTCATTTTCTGGCCGCCGACGGTGAGGAAGCCGTGGACGAATAATTTGTTTGCGGTTTTGAAACCTGTCCCGACGAGCATCGCGGGCCAGAACAGGGCGTGGAAATACATAATGTCTTTGCCGATGAAGTGGTAAAGCTCGTAATCTCGCCCGTTCCAGACGGCGTCGAAATCGAGTCCGTTTTTGTCGCAGTAGTTTTTGGCCGAGGCCATATATCCGATTGGCGCATCGAGCCAGACGTAGAAGTATTTGTCTTCCTCGCCGGGGATTTTGAAGCCAAAGTATGGGCCGTCGCGCGAGATGTCCCAGTCCTTTAGCCCGGCTGTAAACCATTCGTCGAGCTTGTTTGAGACGGATTCCTGGATATAGCCCCTGGCGAATATGTCCCGCAGTTGCTTTTCATAGTTTGCAAGCTTGAAGAAATAATGTTCGGATTGTTTCAAGACAGGCGTTGAGCCGCAGGTGGAGCAGCGAGGATTGATGAGGTCGGTGGGCTGATAAGTTGCGCCGCAAACCTCGCAGGAATCGCCATACTGGTCTTCGGCCTTGCATTTGGGGCAGGTGCCGCGGATGAACCGGTCGGGCAGCGCCATATTGCAATTGGGGCACCAGGTCTGGTCGATATTTCGTTTTGTGATAGCGCCGGCATCTCTCAGGCGGGTGAAGAAAAGCTCGCTGAAGGTTCGATTTTCGGGCGAGTGAGTGGTGTAATAATTATCGAACTCGATGAAAAAGCGTTTTAAATCGGTAAGGTGCTCTTTATGTGCCCGGTCGATAAGCTGCTCGGGAGTTATGCCCTCTTTTCGGGCGCTAATCATAATCGCTGTGCCGTGGGTGTCATCGGCGCAAAAATAGAGGCATTGGTTACCACATAGCTTATGAAAACGCACCCAGATATCGGTCTGGATTGACTCGACGAGGTGGCCCATGTGTATGGGGCCGTTTGAGTAATACAGGGCGGAGGTTACGACGATTTTACGCGGCATAATTTTCCTTCGTTCCGCAAAGGCGGGCGTTAATGGTCGCTATCCTGGGTTTGGGGTTCATTAGTATCTGTCTGATCATCGAATTTATCGTTTTCGGCGTTGTCGGCTGGCTCGGTCGACGGCGGCGGTGTCAGCAGTGGGGGCAGCGAGGAACCCGGCGCACTGCCCGGCTGAGAAGGCGCTATTATCTCGATTTCGTTTCTCGGTATCGCCGTTTTGGTGCCGTTGTCAAGCTCGACCATTACTAACTGGGCGAGGACCTGGTAATCCACGATTCTGCCTGTGCCAAGCCGGGTGTTGACCCTGGTGTTTCTGGGCGGCAGGCGTTTTTTAAGTTCGGTGTATGTTTCGTCCTCGTATCGCAGGCAGCATTTAAGCCGGCCGCAGAAGCCGGAGATTTTCGCGGGGTCCAGTGTCGCCTTTTGCAGCTTTGCCATACGCATATTGACCGGCTTGAGGGACTTGAGGAACCTGCTGCAGCAGCATCTTTGCCCGCAGCTTTCGACGTCGCCGAGTATCTTTGCTTCGTCGCGTGCGCCGATTTGCCTCATTTCGATTCTGGTTTGGTATTCTTGGGCGAGTTTTCTGACCAGGTCGCGGAAATCGACTCTGCCGTCGGACATAAAGTAGAAGACGATTCTTTCCCCGCCGAGGATGTGCTCGGCGTCAACTACTTTCATTGGCAGGTTCATTTCTTTGATGAGTTTTTTGCAGAATTTGGTTTCTTCGACGGCGATTTTCTGAAAGTGCTTTTCCTCGTTGATGTCTTCGGGGGTGGCGTACCTGACGAATTTGCCTGCCGGCTCGGTGGTGAATGGAATTTCGGAGTCGTCGAAGTATTTCTTGAGCTGGTCATCGGGCATTTTGAGCTGTCCCGCGCGGTACGCGCCGATACTGCCCACAATGCTGCCCATCTCCATTCCTTTTTCGGTTTTGATGACAACGAGCGTCGGCACGGAGGGTATCTGCGCCTCGTTATGCTCGAACAGCCCGAGAATCCTCATCCGGCCATAGCGGACCAGCATAAACCTTTTTGTTCTCGGCGGTTTAGGTTTTATTGCCTGTGTATCGTCCATTTGTTTTCACTTATTTTTACCGCCCAGGCCGCAGAGTACGCAGAGATTACGATATGATTTTCTCTGCGGTCTCAGCGGTCTCCGCGGTGAAATCTCTAAAGTATATACGTGATTTTATCAGTTTCGGCGAGGTTTAACAATAGCTGCTCGAAAATAAGCCGTTCGTTGACGGAGGATTCGAGCCAGTGAAGGGTTTTGAAGCAATCGGCTATTTTTTGTGCGGCCTGTTCGGCGTCGAACCGCCGAGCGATTTTTTTGATTTGTTCAGGCTGGTCGAAATTGACGATTTGGTTGCCGGCAGCGACGTTTGTGAGCATCGCGTCGTGAAGGGCGCAAATGATAATCTGGAGAATGGTTTTAGTCGCTTTGCGGTTGATGTCGGTTTTGCTTGTGGCGGGGGCGAGCTTGGTCCAGACAGCCGCAAGCTCCTTCGATTTCTTTTGAAGATTCTCTGCTATTTCTAGTGCGTCTTTGTATTCGAAATTGGCGAGGGCATCCACAAGGTCAGTTTTGGTTTGGTAGAGGTTTGCCTCGGCCAGTTCGAGTTGCGAATAGGTGCATGCCAGGCCCAGGCAGCCGTCAGCGAAGCGGGCGAGGAATTTTGCCTGCTTTTCGCCCAGGCCGGGCTGGTGTAGCTTTTCGATTATTTTGTCTTCCGCGATGGGGCCGAATCGCAGGATTTGGCATCTGGACCTGATTGTGGGCAG
>PLLM01000042.1 GCA_003141275.1 Phycisphaerales bacterium | reverse complement strand
CGATGTTTCGACCGCCTGATGGTAGGTATGGTTGCCGCCGGCGAGACGGGCGGCGTGCTCGACCTGATTTTGTCCCGCGTGGCCGACTTTATGGAAAAATCCCAGAAGATAAAAGCCCGCGTCAAGGGCGCGATGATTTACCCGATAGTGGTTCTTAGCGCGGCTATGACGATGCTTATGCTGCTGATGATATTTATCATCCCCAAATTCCAAGTTGTCTTGACAGAAATGCTTGGGGAGAATCAAATGCCCGCGGTGACGAAAATCACGCTCAAGGTAGCGCAGTGGCTTGCGAATGACTACGGATGGGCCATCATGCTTGGTGTGCCGTTTGCTTTCATCTTCCTGACCCGTATTATCCGGCGGTTCCGCATCGGGCGATACGTCCTCGACAACATCAGAATCCGGATGCCGGTTATGGGTCAGTTGACGCGAAAAGTTGCCGTCACACGATGGACCAGAACGCTGGGCACCCTTATCGGGGCGGGCGTCCCCATCCTCGACGCGATTAACGTTACCAGCGAAACGGCAGGAAACGAAGTGTTTGCCAGAATGCTTATCAACGTTCAGAACTCCATCCGGCAGGGCGATACCTTCGCGGCACCGCTGAAGCAGTCCAAGACGGTTGACCTGATAGTTTCGAACATGGTGGCGGTAGGCGAGGAAACGGGAGATTTGGATAAAATGCTTTTGAAAATTGCCGACAACTATGACGAGCAGGTTGACGTTCTCGTTGCTTCGATGATGCACCTGATCGAACCGATAATGATTGTCGGTCTCGGCGGCATCGTGCTGGTCATCGTGATGTCGGTGTTCGCGCCGATGATTAAAATTATTACCACTCTCGATGTTGGCTGATAAAACTAAAACCTGATAACCGGCGTTATATCGAATACTAAAGGAGAAGACAAATGAAACGGGTTAGCAACAACCGGCACAGCAGACACGGCTTCACTATTATTGAGCTTCTCACGGTGATGAGCATCATTATTATCCTTATCGGCCTGCTTGTCCCTTCGCTGAATCGCGTCAGGCGATACTCGATGGACGTCAAGCAAAAGGCGCAGTTCCACAGCATTGCCGTTGCGCTTGATTTGTTCAACGCCGAGTTCGATGGCTACCCGAATTCCGACGCGATGGACGATCAGACCACGCCCCAGAACTATTGCGGCGCGATGAAGCTGACTGAGGCACTGGTAGGTCAGGACCTCAAGGGCTTTAATCCCCTGTCCCGTTTCAGACGCACCGGATTCGGCACAGCGACCCCGACCCCCGATATGCCATATCCTCCCACCTTAAATTACCCCGATGCGACAACCTATAACGACAACATCAAGTCCAGAAAGATGTCTCTCCAGCTTGAAAACGTAAATGCGTATCAGATTAGAGATATTTACGACGCAACAGCCGGCGGCTCGCCTGCACTCTACAGCGGCTTTGACCCCAATACTTATGTCCTTTGCGATTCCTATAATCGCGTTACGAACAAAACCACGGGCAAAAAAATCGGTATGCCGATTCTCTACTATAAAGCGGATCCGGCAAGATTGGGACACCCAGCGCCGACTGACGCGGTTGCGGATATGCGAACCAGGAACGCTTTGGGTCAATACATATACAACTATTTGGACAACCAGGTCCTTATCGATATGGCAATGCCCTGGCTTTCTGTTGCTTACGTGCATCCGCTGGCGTCAGCCGGCGGGACTCCGGAAGGCGTATCTATTGCAGGCGCTACAGGTTGCCCCAAAAAGTTCTACGACGTTACCCGTGACCCAAAGGTCACCACAGGCGACAGGCCTGTCAGGGCCGACTCGTATATCCTGATGTCGGCGGGCTTTGACGGGGAATACGGCACAAAGGACGACATTACTAATTTTGGTGATTAAAAAAACTCAGCGAGGAATGGTGATGAAAGGTTTTTGTGGTATTTGGCTGGTCTGCCTGATTTGGTGTGTAACACCAGCCGGCGCAGGCGTGGTAAGAAACGGGAGCTTTGAAATGGACGGCCCTATTTATAGTGTCACGGAGAATACAAGGCCCAGATACTGGTGCGACGTGAACTACAATACGTCCAAATTTTCGATGTATGTCGACAACGACTGGAAAACAGATGGCACATACTCCTTGACAATATATACCGGTACGTCTTCACTCCAGCAAAATAACACCGCTGCGATTTCGCAGTCGGTTTATCTGAAAGGCGTTCATCAGATTGTTTTTGACGCTCATTTTGCTGCCGCTCCTGGTTCTTGGGTCCCGAGTACTGTTACGGCACGCGTACTTATAGATAGTAACGAGGTCTGGAATTCGGACGGCCTCACATTTTCCGGTGGCCAGTTTGAAGGCGAGATTTCAATAGATGTAAACGAAAACCTCAAAGACGAAAATAATCATCTTTTGTCGCTGCAGCTGCGAACGGATATCACAATTATGACTTTTGACCAGTATGTTACACAGTGGGACAATATCAGGTTCAATACCGGCTGCATCGGCTCATTGCCCGGCGATTTTACTGGCGACTGCGTTGTTGATATGAACGACCTCGCTTTCTTCGCGAATGGATGGCTTAAACCAGGCGACACTGATTTGACAGGCGACGGCGTAACCAACTTTGCCGACTTTGCCGTCTTCGCGGATTCCTGGGGGAGCACCGATGAATCCAGCTCTGCCCAGCCCCCGCAGAACAACCTGTTAGATGCCGACCTCAATGATGACGGCATAGTTGATTATGGCGATATCCTTGTGTTCTCGGAAAACTGGCTTGGCGACGGCGGGCCCTGTGTCAGGGCAGACCTCAATAAAGACGGCGTTGTGGACTTCGTTGATTTCGCCATACTCACCGAATCCTGGCAGCAGATCGGCTCTTTATATGGTTGGTAATAAATTATGGAAAAGGACAGCGCAAAATGAATAATCGTAAGGCGTTTACAATCGTTGAATTGCTTATCGTCGTAACCATTATCGCCCTGTTGCTGGGCATCCTTCTGCCTTCCATTAATATGGTTCGCACAAAGGCCAAGGAAACCGCCCAGAAGGCCCAGTTCGCGACAATCGATATGGCATTGGAGGCCTTCAAGCAGGACTACGGTGATTATCCACCTTCCGGCAGATTCGAAGGATTTAGTACTACCGGTCTTCCTTACAACGGCGGCCAGAAACTCACCGAAGCGCTTCTCGGCTGGGACCTCGCGGGCTTTCACCCCAAAACCGTCTGGCGGCGGGATGGTTTGGATGCCTCAAACGACAAATATACTTATGACCCATACAGGGTTGACGGAACCAGGACACTTACAGAAAGAAAGGGGCCTTATCTCGAAGCCGCAAAGACGCCCGTATTTCGGCTCGGCACAAGCAGCGCAACAGCTAACGACGGGCTTTACAACTCTGCCACAAACATAAATTTTGCGGCCTTTAATTCAACAGTGCCAAATTACGTCATCTGCGACGTCTTCGGCGTCAAGAAGCTGACCGACAGCAACAGCACCAAAACCGCGGGGACACCTGTTCTCTATTACAAGGCAGACACAAGTTACAAGACATTCACTTGTCTGCCTCTCAAGTGGCCATACAGCATATATAAATATACGGACAACATAGATTTGATTAATCTTGGCATTCTGCCCAAAGGCATTCAATCAGACGGGAGCAACTCTCACGCTCTTGCTGGCAACGGCGGTAGAAATTTCTGCGACGCATATAAGATTGTTGATACGAGGGTCCCCATTGTTTCAACTGGTACTTCACCTGGCTCATGGCCGAACAGACCTGATACATACTTATTGATTTCCGCGGGGGCGGACCACCAGTTCGGGACAAACGACGATATCCTTAACTTCTAAAGCCGCTTTCGCCTTTGAGGAATAAAAGATGAAACCCGGCTCGCTCAAATCCGGCTTCACGCTCATCGAGATGCTTGCAGTGGTGGCGATTATCGCCGTACTCGTCTCGATGATTGTCAGCGTCACCAAACGCGTTGACGACCAGCGCAAGGAACGGCTCTGCCGCAGCACCATCGTAATTATTGGCAACGCCCTCGAACAGTTCCGCGACTTCGGTTATGAATACAAAGACAGTTATTATGCCGGTTTGATTTTCCCCCTTGATTGCAACGGCTACGGAATTGTTACGGGTACTTCCCCATATCCGAATATCCCGGACACGCTTCACAACGCTTTATATGCGCCCTTGCTAACTGCTCCGCCTACAGTAAGCATTGATGACGGAGCAGGAGGGGCACAGCATAACACGTCTTATTCGGGGTCTGAGGCGCTGTATTTTATCCTGAGCCAGGTTCCCGATTGCCGGACGACTCTTGAAAAAATAGACAAGTCGCTTCTGACAAACAAGGGCATCAATAACGATGCAAACATTATTATCATCATTCAGTCCTCCCCAACAATGTCGATGACATATCCTTTCACAAGAATAATCGACCCCTGGGGGAAAACCCTGCGGTATGACTATTACCCTGAATATAGAGATTATATTCTCGCTTACCCGACCGGCAACTATCTTTTGTATAGGGACTCCGCCAAGCGGACTTTCCCTGTAATAACTTCGGCTGGGCCGGACAAGCAGTTTGATACGGCTGATGATATATCGAACGCTAAGTGAAATGAGAAATAAACGCAAACAACTCGGTGTGACACTTGTTGAGATGATGGTTGTCGTCGGGATAGCCGCGTTAATGGTCGGCCTGACTATCCCTATGGCGAATATGCTCCTCAATTCCTTCGAATCGGAAAGCGGCGCAAAGTCGATAATCAGCTCCGCGATGGCCAGCGCCCGCGCCATTGCCGCCAAAGAGCAGCGCTACGCCGGAATACGTTTCCAAAAACGCTATGACCCCAATAACCCCGACCCCCTCAATGAATCGCAATATATCGTTTTTATTGTTTATGACCATGACCGCACGGGGCTTGCAAATGGTTTCAGGGCGGCTGATGGCATCCAGCCGATTAAACTGCCCGATTCGATTGGCGTGATGGACCTGATTTCCAGTTTAGCAACTGGTGTTCCTGATACTTACTATGCTAATCGGGATGTTCTGCGAGATACCACGACTTTTTCGATTATCTTCTCGTCGTCTGGTAAATTAGTTATTCATGATGTTCGTGCCAGGAACAGAGACGGCAGCGCAAGCAACAGCAGCATGGATGACATATTCAATACGATGAATAACGTTGTGAGCGGAATCGCAATGTTTATTCAGGACAACGATACAGTAATAACACCCGGCCTAATAGAGGAACCAAGCCGAAACAACTTTGTTGTTTACGACACCAAGAAATTCAAGCAGGCATACAACAACGGAAAACCATACACCGACTATCTGAATCAGTTGAAGACGATTTATATCAACCCATACACGGGGACAATCATTAACTAAAAATGAGCATCCAAATTAAAAATCCGAAATCCGAAATCCGAAATCCGAAATTGGTAAGCGGATTTTCCCTCACCGAGGTCCTTCTTGCCGTCGGGATATTAGCCGTGGGGATGCTGTTTATCGCGAGCGCTTTTCCCGTAAGTATTTATTTTACGACTATGGCCACCGAGCGCACCATCGCCCCTGTTGTAGCCGACGAGGCCTTTGCTAAATGTAAAATTTATCTTAACAATTTTGATATTAGTGCGTTGAACTATAATAATCATAAGATATTGGAAGGGCTGCTCCCAAACGAATATGCGTATCCGTCAACCCCATCAACCGATCCATATTCAAAAAAATACTGGTGGTCTGCTATATTCCGAAGGGTTGATGTTAACGACGCCCAAGTTACCGTCTTTGTCAGCAGAAAAGTGGGTGTGGCAGGCCGATACTATGTCGGCAGCGATCCCAACTTTGACCCCAATAGACCTGATGCTATTGGTGTTGGGGTTTCAGGCGTAACCGGCAGTTACGAATTGACTTTTATAGACCCGAGTACGAAACCTTTCATTAACGACGGCTATACAATTGTTGATAACGCCACCGGTCAGATATACCGCGTCCTCGAACGCTATCGCACCAATGATACTGTCATAAAACTCGACAGGGTTTGGCGTCCTGATTTAACTCCGTCACTGGTCGTATCTGGTGCCGTCTGGGTTGTTCCGCCGCCTGTTAATGGCGGCAGATACCCCTGTATTGGTGTCTATCAAAAAACTATGCGTTTTTAATTGCTACGAACTATGAACAACGAACTACGAACTATAAACTTCGAGCGACGAGTCACGGGCCACGGGCGACGAGGATTCACCCTCGTCGAGCTTGTCGTCGCCATAGGGATAATGTCGCTGGTCATTCTCTTTGCCGGCAACGTGTTCAAGACCAGTATCAGCTCATATCGCATCGCCTCGGCACAGGCCGAGATTATGCAAAAATTCAGAGCAATTACCGACCAGTTAAATAACGACTTCAGAGGACTCCGCAAGGATGCGCCGATGTTTATATGGTTCCAACTGGACACAAGCGACGCAAACAATCGGCTTGACCAGATTATGTTCTTCGCCGACGGCGATTTCCAGTCCACGCGAACTTACGCGTTTAACGGAACATCGATAGTCCCCGCCACTTCCGGCAGTCCGGTTGTATCCAATCTGGCGCGTATTTACTACGGCCAGGCCCGAAGCCCTGTTGCTCTCAAAGCTGCTGACCGTGTTTTATCGAGACGGCAGCACCTTTACATTGCCAATCCTGACTCCGGTAATCAATATGCCCAATTTCCTCTTAATACCGGCGGCATTCTGACAATTAATCCTGGTCAAAATGATTCGTTTGAGCACGATACGAATTCGCTTTCGCAATGGCAGGCAGCGGCGCAGAACGGCACAAATGTTGACAACATAATCACCGGCTGTTTTAACAATACATATCCTCGAGTCGATCCGGGGGATGCGAACACGCTGCATTTGCTGATGGCCCAGAAGGTGGGTAGTTTTTCCGTTCAGTGGAGTTATTATTACACCGATGCTACAACCGGTTATCAATACGTTTATTGGTGGCCCAGCATTGACCCCGACGGCAATCCTGCTACACCCGATTCCGACTTTGGCCCAATGACGGGTATGAATAGCAATCCCTTTGGTTTTTACTTTAACACTACTGACGGCGCTCTTCCCGCACCTACAACTTCAAACTGGTTTTTGTATAGTGGGGCCAACGGGGTTTATTATCCTAACCCGCCCAACCCACTGGATAAGCCGGCGTTTCCGCAGGCGTTAAAATTTACATTCACGCTTTACGATTCGAGAGGCGTGTTCAAGGATGGCCAAACATTTACCCATATCGTTTATCTGGGAGACTGAAGTTATTGATGATTGCTGATTGTCGATTGCTGATTTTGATGGAAGAATACAGAGGATAAAGGAATGAATATCAAACGCATTACAAAGGACGCAGGACGCAGTACGCAGTACGAAATACGAAATGGCTCTGCCATTATTCTTGCCATTGTTCTTACAACACTGCTGGCAATGATAAGCGTTCTGTTTCTTCTATCTTCCCGCGTCGATTCGGTAGCTACCTCAGCCATTGGGGGCAACGAAGACCTCAAATTAGCCGTAGATTCGGTAGTAGCGCAAATATCAGAAGTTCTTACTCGTGGCGTCCCCGGCGTTGACGCGAACGGCACATACTACGATTACCCAGACCCGTGTTCCAATATTGATTCGTGGCTGGCCTGCCTTGAGCCATATAATTCCGGTACCAGCTATCGATGGAGACACGTAACGGATCTTTACAACGCATTTTGGTCCTCGCCGGCCTCGCGTGACATTCAGGCCGACATAATCCCCGAATATCAGCCAACTGTTGGCTCTGGCCTTCCCGCAGATGCTGACGGCGATGGCGTGAGCGATTCGATTTGGGTGCAGGTGCGCGGCAAAGTATCCGGCAAAGGCAAACCCATCTATGCCGCTGTTCGCATCATCGACAATGGCGGTATGCTCAATGTCGATACCGGCTACAAATTCGACCCCAGTAGCTCTGTCGGCACAAGCCAATCAGACATCAACCTTATGGCCCTGGCAGCCCTTGACCATACACATACGCTTCTCCAGAACAGATTACTTTCATACCGCTGCGGCACTGCTAACGCCAGCTTTTATGAACCGAATGTCGTCTGGCAATATGGCCTGCCCATTGGCTCCTATACGCCGTTTGATATCTCCGACGAACTTAAACTCCGTAATCGCTATATCATCAACTATAACCAGGACGCTTCCAGAATCGAATCGCTTTGGACAAACGCCTTTGACGGCCAGCCATATAAACCTCGTTATACTCCATATAATGACATTAACGATCCTTGTGACTGGTTCTGGATTGTATCTAACAATTATCCCAGTTCATGTCCGAACCCTTATGTATATGACAACCGCCACATCGCCACGACTTACAACTGCGACCGGATTATCAACCCCGCAGGCAGCAAAATGCTAAATATCAATTCCAATTCCCCTTTAATCTTTAACAAAGATTCAATTTACAATGCTGTTCGTGCTGCCCTTGACCCCTGTGTTTTTTCAAGTATTGACGTGGCGCTAATTACCGCAAACCTGATGGATTACGTCGATGGTCCTAATTATCCTCCCGTCGGGGACCCAAGGTATGACCCCAATAATGAAGTAACGGGTGTACCTGACCCATGTAATCCTGGGACTCTATACTACGGCTTTGAGCGGCCCTGCGTTTATATTTCAGAAATTGCACAAAACTTTTACAAACCGGCAGATGCTAATATTGACCCCAATATATACCGTTCTTACGCTATAGAATTATTCAAGCCATACTGGGAAGACGATGAGCCAAACGGATGGCGAATCAAAACTGAGGATGTCGATTCCGATGGAAACCCTCTTCCTAATCCTCCGGCAATAATAAATTGGACCGGCTCAAGACGTTTTCATGTTTTAGCAAATATTAACACGACAGTCCCGGAAGCGAATATTCCAATAGATTTTAATGATATTCCAGGGCCAAGCGATTTCAGTGGTTTTGACCCGAGTAAATTAATTCATCAACCTCAGACGGCTGATATAAACTTTGCCAAAGACACCACTATAGTACTCCAGCGGAACGTAAATGGTTACTGGCTTACGGTCGATGTATTTACAGTGCCCCAAGCTGAGGCATATGGTAGTGGCTGGCTGGATGCCATGGATGGTCAACCCCGCAGTTTTGAAAGAGATATAACGGTTAACAGGTGCATCAGGCGGGTTTTGAACACGAGTGTGCCCACGCCGCCGACACTTGGCAAGGTGAACAGCTTTGTCGCTACCGGTACAGAAATGATTCAGGCGCACCCGGCAAACAAGACATTTACAAACATCGGCGAAATCGGCCAGCTCTTATCCTGTGACCAAATTTCGGTCGGCCCAAACAGTACGGAAGCGGAAGTTCGTCTCAACCTCGCTGACGCGAATGTCCAGAATCTTTTCAAATACCTGACCGTGATGGACCCTAATGAACTCAGGTATGGCGGACATCCTTATGATGAAACCAGAATTAAAGGCAGAATCAATATAAATACCGCGCCGTGGTTTGTCTTGGCACAACTGCCTTGGGTTTCTTACCAAAATTATAACCTTGCCCAGGCAATCGTCAGCAACAGGGACACCTACGGAGCTTTCAAAAACACAGGCGAGCTTATGCGGGTTAGCGGTATGGGTTATTACCAGGGCAACGCTATTCCTGTTGGTTTATCGACGCCCACGGACTGTAATGGCGATGCGTTTGAGGAACGGGACGTTATATTTGACCGAATCAGCAATCTTGTAACCGTTCGCAGCGACGTCTTTACGGCCTATATCCTCGTCCGCCTCGGCACCGACGGCCCGCAAAAACGTGTAATTGCTATTTTCGACAGGAGCGAATCGCCAACGAAAAAAGTAAAGGTTATCGCGATACAATCCGTTCCTGATCCAAGGTAATTTTCACCGTCGAGAGCAGATGATACTACTTCAGTAGGTCAAGCATCTCTGAGTAAACCTTTTTATTTGCGCCAAGGGTCATCAGTTCCTGTCCAGCGTAATTGTCGAGGTTCATCGGGAAAAGCTTATTGCCTTTCCAGTCGCTGATAATCGCGCCGGCGGATTCGGCTATCAGTACGCCCGCGGCGACGTCCCAGATTTTCGGCCTGACGAATACCACCCCAATCAAACTGCCCTTTGCCAGATACGCTAATTGCAGGCACGAGCTGCCTAATGTTCGCGACCTCGCCTTTTCCATAAGCGTGATTACCCATTTCGGCACGCCGTTATCGAAAAAGCTGTCCGTGCCAACGCTGCAAAATTTGTCGAAACCTTCGTCGCTGGCAAAAATCCGTCTGTTATTGAGTCGGGCCTCGCCTCCTTTTACGGCCGTGAACATCGAATCCGTCGCCGGGTCATAAATTACTCCTACCACCGGCTCACCCTCATACATCGCCGCCACCGATACCGAAAACAGCAGCATCCCTTTCGCGAAGTTGGTCGTTCCGTCTATTGGGTCGATTACCCACCAGACCTTTTTGCTGCCCCTCGGCGGCTGTTTGAACATCTCGCCTTTCGGGCCTTCCTCGCCGATAAATCCGTCATCCGGGTAAATCTCTTTTATCCGGTCGATGATTATCTGCTGGCAAATCGTATCCGCCTGCGTTACGAGCTGGTCCGGGCCTTTGACCGACACTTTGATATAGCTTGATTCCTCCATCGCCCTTTGACCTGCCAATCGAGCCGCGACCTCCGCGGTTTCCAGCATCCTGCTCAAATCCTTTTGTTCAAGCGCCATATATTTTTCCTTTCTTGACTCAATTTAAGAATGCCGGTATTGTAACGCCCTTATGGAATCAGGCCAACAACCAATCTCACAGGAGTTATTTTCGCGTGCTTTGGCCGCTCAACGGCTGATTGCGGCTGGTATCTTTCTTTTCATCGCCGCCGGCTTTCTGCTTGGCTGGCTGATGGGGCAATTTCATTTCACGATATATCCCTTTCCCTGCGGTTTTAAGCAGCGTTACAACCTGCCTTGCCCGACCTGCGGTATGACCACGGCCGTCATCGCTTTTTCTCACGGGCATATATGCGACGCTTTTTACACCCAGCCCGCCGCGGGATTTTTCTGCTGCCTCGCGATTGTAATCGCATTTTTTGCTTTCCTTGTTGCCGTCTTTGGAGTATATTCACCATTAGTTGAGCGGCGGCTTGCATCGCTGAAACTGCGATACATCCTCGCCGCGTTGTTTTTGATTTTTGCCGCCGGCTGGGCTGTAACCCTTGCAAGGGCAATAGCACAGAACAGCGGCAATTAAAATGCTGGAGTGAAGTGAAACCGAAAAAGGCAAAATCTGGTATCACGATACGCTCGTTTTGGCCCGCCATATTAGTTTACGCGGGCCTGCCGGTGCTCCTGTTTTGCGCCGGCTGTCAGTTCGTGGGCATGGTGGGCGTTCTCGGCACCCCGACGCAATCCGAAACGAAAAGCTCCGCCCAATATAATCTCACCAAGGACAAAGACCAGAAAATCCTCGTCCTGGTTGACCAGCCCGCTTCTTTCAGCGCGTATGCCAACCTGCGATTCTACCTCACCGATACGATAATCAAAATGCTCCAGGTCAAGGCCGAGATAGAGCCCTCGCTTTTCATCGATTATAAAACGCTTGCTGATTTGCGTGCCGGCACACCCGATTTCTATATGCTTTCGCCGGCGCAGGTCGGCGAAAAACTCGGGGCTGATTTGGTCCTGGCAGTTACTATTGTCGATTGCAGGATTACCGATATAGGCGAGGCGGGCTACAACGGCTCTCTTGACGCTAATGCCGCTCTTTACAAAGTTGCGACAGGCGAAAAACTCTGGCCCACAATTGAACAGTCACAGCGTGTTGAGGTCGGGTGCGAGTCAGAGCGGCGGGGCCGGGACGCCGCTGTTGTTCGTCTCGCTGTCGCCGCCGCTCACTGTGTTACAAGATATCTCTATGATTGCCCCAAAGCCGGTTTCAAAATATCAGATGAGCGAACCGTCTCAGGGTGGGAAAAGTAAAAACGAAATTTTACCTGAAACTTTTTTATAAAGGATGATTCAATGATAAAGGTTCTAATCACAGACAAACTCGCACAGGAAGGCATCAACCTGCTTAA
This sequence comes from Phycisphaerales bacterium, assembly GCA_003141275.1. GTDB lineage: Bacteria > Planctomycetota > Phycisphaerae > Sedimentisphaerales > Anaerobacaceae > Fen-1362. The sequence goes on along the minus strand of PLLM01000042.1, from coordinate 20,469 downwards.
AGCAATGCCCGACGTTGAAGTAACCGTCAAGACAGGCATAAGCGAAGACGAGCTGGCAGGCATAATCGGCGGCTACGACGGGCTGATTATCCGCAGCGCAACCAAAGTTACCGCCAAGGTACTTGCCAATCCAGGAAGGTTCAAGGCCGTCGCCCGCGCAGGCGTCGGTATCGATAACGTTGACGTAAAAGAAGCGACCCGCAAGGGCGTCCTTGTTATGAATACGCCCGGCGGCAACACCCTCAGCGCAGCCGAACACACCATGGCGCTGATGCTGGCGATGAGCCGACACGTTGTCCCCGCCTGCAATTCGCTTAAAGGCGGCGCCTGGGACAGGAAGCAATACGAAGGCAACCAGCTCAACAATAAAACGTTGGGCATAATAGGCCTGGGCAGAATCGGTATGGCTGTCGCCAAAATGGCCAGGGGTTTCGATATGAAGATTCTCGGCTACGACCCGCTCGCCGTCCCCGCGGGAGCCGAGCAGTTGGATATCGAAATTACCGATAAGCTCGAAAGAGTCTACAAAGAGGCCGATTACATCACCGTCCACGTCCCCAAGAACGAGCAGACGCTCAATATGATTAACACCGACCAGATTAAAATGATGAAGCCGACCGTTCGCTTAGTTAACTGTTCTCGTGGCGGCATCATCAATGAAGACGCGATTTACACGGCGCTGGCCGAAAAACGCATCGCAGGTGTTGCCCTTGACGTTTTCCCGAAAGAGCCGCCGGAAAATACGCGGTTCAAGGAATTCGCCAATTGCCTCGTTACCCCTCACCTCGGCGCAAGCACCGAAGAGGCCCAAATCGAGGTCGCCGTCGAAGCCGCTCAAATCCTGGTAAATGCGCTGCGGGGCGACTCCATCAGGAATGCCATCAATGCCCCTTCGACTGCCGGTGGAGTGCCTCCGCTGGTTCTCAAATACGCCGAGCTTGCCCGTCGAGTCGGCGCCGTCCTCAGCACTCTCGCTCCCGGCGTTATCAAACAGGTCCAGGTCGAATATCGCGGCGCAATAGCCGAAATGCCTCTTCAGACCGTAACGCTCAATTTCGCCATCGGCCTGCTCCAGAAGCATTTTGAGATGCCGCTGAATTTAGTTAATACGCCGGTGCTCGCAAAAGAGCGAGGCATCAGCATCGACGAAACCAAAAACCCGACGCCCAAGGATGTCGCTTCCAGTTTTTCCGCGAAGGTTGTCACCGACAAAGTTACCCGCACCATTACCGGCTCGGTCTTCGGCGAAAAACTGCTGCGTATCATCGAAATCGACGGCTTCAACGCCGAGATAACCCCGCAGGGTGCGGTCCTCATTATCTTCAACGAAGACCGCCCCGGCGTTATCGGCCATCTTGGCACGGTGCTGGGCAAGCACAAAATCAACATCGCGACTATGGGTGTCGGACAAAAACTCGACCAGCAAAAAGCGGTACTGGCCGTCTCGCTCGACAAGACACCTGATGAGGATACAATCGCTGACCTTCGCAAGCTTGACTTTGTCAACGAAATCCATGTTTGTCAGCTTGACTAACTTCGCAGACGTAAAAATTAAAGGCGAATCGGCAGCGATTCAACGGGTGTGTAAATAATGGCCGGCGAACTGATTATTACCGTTAGTGGTCTCAGGGGTATTGTCGGCGAAAATCTCACCCCGCAAGTCGCTGCCGATTATGGCCGCGCTTTTGGCACATTCCTCCGCTCTAAATTTTCTGATGCGGATAAGTTGACCGTTTGTATGGGCCGGGACTCTCGGCCAAGCGGGCAATCACTGGCTTCTGCCGTTACATCCGGCTTGATGACCGTAGGCATTAACGTAATTGACCTCGGTATCGTCACAACACCAACCGTCGGCATTATGGTTAAGCATCTTGCCTGCGCGGGAGGTATTGTCATTACCGCCTCTCACAATCCGCTCCCTTATAACGGCATTAAACTCCTGCTTGATAATGCAATGGCCCCGCCTCCCGATGTCGCAGAGCAAATCAAAATTTGTTTTGAAATCAGAGATTTCTTTTCAGACGACCAGCTCAAACCAGGCAAAATTTCCAGCAATGACAAAGCCGATGACATTCACATTGCCAAAGTCCTTCGTATTGTTGACGCCAAAGCAATCGCCCAAAAACAATTCAAAGTCGTCCTCGACAGCGTAAATGGGGCAGGGGGGCGACCGGGCGTAAAACTCCTCACGGCTCTCGGCTGTAAAATCACCCCGATGAATACTGAACCAACAGGCATCTTCGCTCATACGCCCGAACCGACGGCCGAGAATCTTACTTCGCTTTGCGACGCCGTGAAAAAAGCACACGCCGATATCGGTTTCGCCCAGGACCCGGACGCCGACCGCCTCGCGATTGTCGATGAGACGGGCGCATACATTGGCGAGGAATACACCCTTGCGCTGGCCGCAAAACTCATCTTCAGTAAGCAAACCGGTAACGCCGCCGCGAATTTATCAACATCCCGTATGATTGACGACATCGCGAAAGCGACAGGGGGGCAGGTCATCCGAACACCCGTAGGCGAAGCAAACGTCGCTTCCGCGATGATAAAAAATAACTGCATCATCGGCGGCGAAGGCAATGGCGGCGTCATCGACCTCCGTATCGGCCCCATCCGCGATTCCCTTGTTGCTATGGCGTTTACCCTGCAATTGCTTGCCCAGACAGGCAAAACCGTAAGCCAACTCGTCGGCGAAATTCCCCGCTATTCTATGACCAAATACAAATTCCCCGCCGACAAGCCAAAAGTCAAACGCATTCTCGACGCTGTTAAAAAACTGTTTCCTGATGCGAAAATTGATTCCTCAGACGGCTTCAGATTCGATTTCCCTGACGCCTGGATTCACATCCGCTCAAGCAACACCGAACCGATTGTTCGGGTTATTGCTGAAGCTAAAGATAAAGCCGCCGCCGCAAAATATATCGATGCTGTCCTGAAAATCGCCCGGAACCCAGGTTAAAAACCAATTATTTCCCACCTGTCGTTTTCAATCAGGCGAAGTTTGAATTCTCCCTTGAGCAGATTACCCTCGAACGAAATCTGCTGTTGGGTTTCGTTCTTTTCAATTAGACGATATGTTCCGCAATCGGCTATTTCCACCCGGCCTTTGCCCTTGTTTACGCTGCCCTCATAACTCAGAAACTTAAGCGGGTGGTCGAATATCTTCACCGCCTCCACCGGCCTGTCGCCCCAATCTTCAGGCGGCAAACTCACCCGATACGTTTCCAGAACCGTGCCGTTTTCCAGCATCAAATCCCAGTGCGGTTGTTCCCCGTCTCTATCGTGCCGTTGTATCACAAATTTCAGCGGTTCAACTTTTCTCATCCAGCCCATTATATACCCCTTCGCATTTGTAAATCACCGCATTTTTCCTTTGCAATCTGTCGGTCAATCCAGTACAATCACCGTCTTCTTGAATGTTGCTCTGCTGAACGTTTCACCTGCTCGGCAGCAGCGGGTGGGGTCTTGAAAGGTAGTATGAATTATTATGCTTGATAAATTTTTTAATCCTAAATCAGTTGCTATTGTTGGTGCTTCACGACAAAAGGGCAAGGTTGGCTATGAAATTCTAAGGTCGATGCTCGACGCCGGCTTCCCGGGCAAAATCTTCCCGGTCAATCCTCAGGCCGACGAGGTTGAGAATCTCAAGTGTTACCCCGACCTGCCTTCCATTGGCCAGGCGCCAGACCTTGTCGTAATAGTCGTTCCTGCCAAGTTCGTCGCGCAGGTAATGCAGCAGTGCGCCACACTTGGCGTCAAAGCTGTGATTGTAATCACCGCCGGCTTCAAAGAGGTCGGCGAAGAAGGTCGCAAGCTCGAACAGCAGGTCCTCCAGATTGCCAAGCAGGCCGGCATACGCATAATTGGCCCCAACTGCCTCGGAATCATCGTTCCCGCCAAAAAGCTCAACGCCAGCTTTGGCGGAACGCTTCCAGCCGTCGGCTCGATCGGCTATCTGTCTCAATCCGGCGCACTTTTGGCCGCTATTCTCGATATGGCTAACGCCAACGGTATCGGCTTCAGCAAGCTCGTCAGCGTAGGCAACAAAGCCGACGTAGATGAGCTTGACATCATCGAGGCATTCGCGTCCGACCCGGATACCAAAGTCATCGCCGGTTATCTTGAGAGCATCACCGACGGCAACGCCTTTGTTAATATAGCCGAACAAATATCCCTCAAGAAGCCCATCCTGCTTATGAAGGCGGGTGTTACCGACGCGGGCGCAAAAGCCGCCTCCTCCCATACCGGCTCCCTTGCAGGCAGCGAAACCGCTTACGAAGCCGTCTTCGAAAGGGCGGGTGTTATCAGGTGTTTTTCTATTAAGTCCCAGTTCGATTTCGCCCAGGGATTCGCCTATCAGCCGCTTCCGAAAGGCCCTTCTGTCGCCGTTATCACCAACGCGGGCGGCGCAGGCATTATGGCCGCCGACGCGATTGAAAAACTTCACCTCACTTTCGCCAAACTAAGTGAAGGAACCGTTCGACGGCTCGCCGAAAAACTCCCCCCCGCAGCCAATCTGCATAACCCCATCGACGTCCTCGGCGACGCGCTTCCTGACCGTTATGAATTCGCGTTAGAAGTCGCTCTTGAAGACCCCAACGTTGATGCGATACTGATTTTGCTTACGCCACAGGCAATGACGGACGCCACCGGGACCGCCAAAGCCATCGTCGATGCCTTGAAGAAAAATCCCGGCAAACCGGTGTTTGCCTGTTTCCTCGGCGCAGATAAAGTCGCTGAAGGAAACGCCATTCTTAAAGACAACAGGATTCCGCAATACGATTCTCCCGAAGCCGCCGTTCTCACCATCAAAGTTATGGTTGATTACGTCCGCTGGAAGGCGAGACCGAAACGCGTCGTCAAACTCTTCTCGGTCAATCGCCATAAGGCCGAAACCATCATCGAAAGACACCTTCGTCAGGGTGACAGCCAGATTGGCGAGGCGGAGTCCAAAGAAATACTTGAGGCATACGGCTTCGTAACGCCCAAAGACGCCGTTGCCAACACCGCCAAGCAGGCCGTCAATATCGCCGAACAAATCGGCTACCCAATCGTCCTTAAAATCTGGTCGCCGGACATAATCCATAAATCGGACGTCGGCGGCGTAAGGGTCGGCCTCGAAACTCCTCAGGAGGTTATGGATGCCTTTGACCTTATGCTGTTTAGGATCCCCAAAAAACTCCCCAACGCCAAAATTCTCGGCGTTCTCGTCCAGAAAATGTGCTCGGGCGGCAAAGAGCTTATCCTCGGTATGCACCGCGATACCCATTTCGGCCCCCTGATGATGTTCGGCATGGGCGGCACAATGGTCGAAGTTATGCAGGATGTCTCCTTCTACCTGGCGCCTCTGACCGCCGAAGAGGCAAAACAGATGCTTGTCAGCACTCGAACTTATAAAATGCTCATCGGCGCCCGGGGACAGCAGGGCGTTGATATCGAGGCCGTCGCAGAAGGTTTGCAGCGGCTTTCTCAGCTCGTTACCGAATTCCCCGAAATCCAGGAAATGGACATCAACCCCTTTATGGTCGGACCGCAGGGTACGACTCCCGTCGCCGTTGACGCTCGTATAAGAGTAGAAAAAAAATAATTCAGGACTTATATCTATGCCTCAGTTTGACTGGAAAGAAAAATACAAATCTAAAATAACTACCGCCGAAGAGGCGATGAAGCTCGTCAAATCGGGCGACCATATCTTCATCGGCACCGCCTGCGCCCAGCCACAGCATCTCGTGGAAGCGCTCGTTGAGCATTCCGCGCACATCTACGATGCGCATATAGTCCACATGCTCACTATGGGCGCCGCTCCCTACGCCACCGAAAAATTCCGCGAAAAATTCAAAATGAACTCGTTTTTCATCGCCGACAACGTTCGCGACGCCCTCGGCAAGGGTATCGGCGACTACACCCCCATTTTCCTCTCTGAAATTCCCGGCGAATTCGAAAGCGGCAGGATTCCTCTCGACGTCGCCCTTATTACCGTAACCCCGCCCGACGTCAACGGCCTCTGCTCACTCGGCGTCTCCGTCGATATCGTCAAGTCCGCCGCCGCAAACGCCAAATACGTCATTGCCCAGGTTAATTCCTGTATGCCGAGGACCTTCGGCGACAGCTTCGTCAATGTCAATTCCATCGATTGTCTCGTCCCCTTCGACAAGGAAATCTTCGAAATCGCCATCCCTGAAACCGACGACGTTATGCGACGCATCGGCGAAAACATCGCCCGGCTCGTCGAAGACGGCTCCACCATCGAATGCGGCATCGGTCGAATCCCGCAAACACTCGCCGAATACCTCAAAGACAAAAAAGACCTCGGCGTCCACACTGAAATGTTCAGCGACTGGATTGTTGACCTTATCGAATGCGGCGCCATCACCTGCGCGAAAAAAACCGTCAACCACGGCAAAGTCGTCGCAAGCTTCTGTATGGGTACAAAACGCCTCTATGACTACATCAACAATAACCCCTTCTTCGAATTCTACCCGACGGAATATGTCAACGACTCCTACCTGATTAGCCAGCACGAAAAAATGGTCGCCATCAACGTCGGCCTCGAAATCGACCTCACGGGCCAGGTCTGCTCCGACTCCCTCGGCTATAGTTTCTACAGCGGCATCGGCGGCCAAATAGACTTTATACGCGGCGCAGCCAAAAGCAGGGGAGGCAAGGCAATCATCGCTATGCCCTCAACCGCACGCTCAGGCGAGGTCAGCAGAATCGTCCCGCACCTCACCGAAGGCGCAGGCGTCGTTACCACCCGCGGCGACGTCCATTACGTCGTTACCGAATACGGCATCGCGTATCTCCACGGCAAATCCATCCGCGAAAGGGTCCTCGACCTCATCAATATCGCCCATCCCAAATTCAGAACTTCGCTTATCCAGGCCGCCAAGGCACAAAAATATATTTATGAAGACCAGATAGAGCTGGACTGGGCCAAAGTCAGGTACCCCGTCGAACTCGAACGCTACGACACCCTCCGCGACAGCACCGAAATCTTCTTCAGGCCCGTCAAACCAAATGATGAACACGAACTGGCGGAAATGCTCTACTCCCTCAGCGAAAAATCCGTCCAGACAAGATATATGACCCACACGATGACCTTCCCCCACAAGGACGTCCAGCAGCTCACCAATATCAATTACCAGCAGGATGTTGCCATCGTCGGCGTCGTCCCGGGCCCTTCAGGCGACGAACACATTGTCGCTATGGCCCAATACTTCCTCGACCCCAAAACCCAGGCAGCAGAAGTCGCGTTCGTGGTCCACGACGAATGGCAGCAAAAAGGTATGGGCACCTACCTGCTCGATTATATCTGTAAAATCGCCAAGCAAAGAGGCGTCAAACGATTCTTCGCCAAAGTTATGCCGAGCAACAAACCTATGCTCGCCATATTCCATAACTCCGGCTACAAGGTTAATACCACGTTCGACGGAGAGGTTTATAATATTTCTTACGACCTGACCGATAAATAAAGAGAGGCCGTTGTGACCATAAAACCCGCTGCCTTCATTTACTCCCCGCGACTTGAAGAGCACACCTATCCGCCCCAGCATCCTTTCAATACTATACGCTCAAAAAAAACACGCGAAGTCATAAATTCAATGGGACTCCTCGCCGCTCCGGATAGAATCGAAGTCCCTCCTGAACCCGCCGATAGAATCGTCCTCAAAAAATTCCACTCCGCCCGTTACCTGCATCGCCTCCAGAACGCCTCAAAAGGCCATTGGGATTACGACGCCCTCAGTATGGGGCTTGGCACTTCCGATTGCCCCGTCTTCAAGGGAATGTATGAATACGCGGTTCTGGCAGTCGGGGCTACCATTACAGCGGCGCAACTCATTCTCGACGGCAAAGTCAACTTCGCGTTCAACCCTTCGGGCGGCTTTCACCACGCCCACCCCGAATTTGCCGCCGGCTTTTGCTACATAAACGACGTTGCCCTTGGCTGCGAAGTCCTCGCCGAACAGGGCAAAAAAGTCCTCTACCTGGACGTCGATGTTCATTGCGGCGACGGCGTCGCTGCCTTTTTCTACAACCGCTCCGATGTTATGACTATTTCGCTCCATCAGAACCCCAAAACCCTCTTCCCCGGCACCGGCTTCGAAAATGAAATAGGCGATGGCATTGGTAAGGGCTACTGCGTCAATGTCCCTCTCCCCATAGGCACTTATGACGAGGCCTATATGCTCGCAATCAAAACCGTCGTCCTGCCTCTAATCCACGCCTTCAAACCCGACGTTTTTGTCTTTGAGCTTGGCGCTGATGCCCTCGCCGGCGACCCGCTGGCGAACCTTCGCCTGACAAACAACGTTTACTCGGACATAATTCATCAGTTGCTCGCCTTCGGAAAACCCATCCTTATGACCGGAGGAGGCGGCTACAACGTCGAGAACACCGTTCGCGCCTGGGCGCTCGCCTGGTCTGCGCTGTGCGGGGCGGATGGTGAGCTTGACGCAAATATGCTTCTGGGCGGGATTATGCTCCAGACCACCGAATGGCAGGGGGGCCTGCGCGACAGGGTTCTCCCCGTTAACTCTCAGCAGCGGGACGCCGTTATGCCCGCCCTCACCGCCACCCTCGACACCCTCAAATCAACGGTCTTTCCTCTACATGGCATCTGAATAATCCTCCCGCAGCGCAGCGAAGGTCCTCGGGGTAAGCTCCCTTGGTTTTCTGCCGGGGATCCAGTATTTCTCTGTCTGCGGTTTACCCCGACGTTTCTCCTAAGTGTCCGCTATACGCTGCACGCTGTCCGCTGTTTCTGGGAAGTTCAATCTCGCGAATTCCCCATGGTATTTCTTCGCCGCCGCGTCATACGCCTTCGCTGCTTCTATTTCCGACTCGAACCTGCCCAAATGGATTCTTTTGCCATCATAGTTGATGTAGGAAAGCCATTTATCCCGGTCTTTCTCCAAGCAGACGCCAATAAACCTTGACGATGTCCTTGATTTATCCCTTCGGCTGTTAATACGATTTTGCGAGTGCGTTGCCAATCTCAGGTTGGCCCTGCGGTTGTCTAATGTATCGTTATTTCTATGGTCAACAAGAAGGCCCTGCGGAGCGTTCATAATTTCCCTGCTCAGACGCATAGTCGTTGTTTTACAATGAGGTTTTATAATGTTCCTGACGGCATAGATGTGCTGGTCCTGTCCTTCTGCGTACCATTGGAAATGATTAAGCTGGTAGAAAACCGACAGGTCGACAATGGTAAACATGCCTTCGCCCAAGTAAATCCGCCGATATGTGTAACCATAACGGAGCAGGCGAAAGGCGAGAAGGGGACAGGTGAAAATAAAGTCGAGCCAAAAGGGTATCGTTATTGTTAATTTCGAAGACATACTTATTCCTCTCTTCTCTGCCACTAAGGCACCAAGACACCAAGTTTTTTTAGCCACAGATTACACAGATTACACGGATTTTTTAGCCACAGAGTTCACAGGGGACACAGAGAACAGTCAGCTTTGTGTTCCTGGCGGAGGCAATGCTCCAAACATTGTTTGTGTGCTTGCCGCCGCCTTCGTCCACAAGGGCCTACTGCCCTTTTATAAAGCTGACTGCTTTTCCTTAGGTCTCCATTATGAATCCTACCAAAATTTAGTAATCCGAAATGGAACTTCTGTTCCTGATGCCTTGCCCTCCCGGGGCTTGCTACCTTGCGGGTCTCCGCTACCACTACAGAGGAACGACGTCCCTCTATATATAGGGTGAATTTTGGGGCATTTTCAGCACTTACAAAACATTATTTTTCTGGTCAAAGTTGGTAAGTCCTTTTGCCGCAAAGAATAAAAAAATAGTTAGGGAATCGCCAGATTTTTTTGGCAATATAGGTAATTTGTGAATCACAGTTGTGAGGTAGGAATTTTCCGGCCTGCCCTGAGCGTAGTCGAAGGATTAGCCACAGCAAATTAAATCATTCTCTTGAAAAAAAACATTATTCTATAAAGTATGATTCGTTCATTTCTATGCTGGGATGAATATCAGGAAGCAAAATCATAAAAAAACCGCCTTTATATTTTTTCTCACAAATCACTCTTAAGCTATTGATCTTATTGCATATCTCCGCTGAACAATAAAACTGATGATTCCTAAACCAGCTCATCAACTCATTGAAATTCTTAACATCAATTTCTGATTTGGCCATATTCTCAAGCTCTTCAATTTTTGTAGTTAGCAATTTACGGCTTAATAGTGGCATTAAATTTGGAACCAAATCAACATCGCCATCTTCTGATACGATAACTGCCAATGTGCATTCTTTGTCCTGAACATATCTGACTGCTGAATTATACCGCGCGCCTCTTGAAGGATCTCCTTTTTCTGTTGCCAGACCATCAAGAATGACTCCTACCGCATAACAAATCCCAGATGGACTTAGCATAATTGCTCCATCTATCGAAGTAATAAGACCAAGCATTTCCGAGCTAAGCTGTATAGGTTCAATGGGCATAGATTGATTTGCTAATCTAATCGCCTCGTTCTCTGCGTTCGAAGTAATTATCAGGATAGTGCCATGTTTTTGCTTCGTGGATTCTTCCATCAATTTTAATAGGTTTTTTGTTTCTGCTGGTTTTATTCCGATGAAAATACGACTAATGTCAGATGAGACCTTCTCTACGTTGATTTGATTTTTTGGAAGAGATGGTTGCCCATAAGCGACTTTCATCATATCGTGTTCTGCATGGAATAAATGCCATGTATCATGTTTTGCGAACCTGATAACAAACAAATCCTCCCGAGTAGTGTCATATTGCCTAATCTGTTTTCCAAGGCCGTAAATAGAAGCTGAATCTGACAATAGAGAAATATCTCTCCCACTCATTTCCAAAAGTTTTCTTACGGCCTTATATTTTCCCATCCATATAGGCTTTCTCAATTGCAGGACCACTTCAATATTAGGATGATCCTTTCGAGAAACTATCATTTCCCCAATACTTTCCGTTCCTTCGTATTTCAATGATGAAATGATATTGCAGGGCTCAAAAAGACCGTGTAATCCGTAAACATTTTGACCTTGACATGCTGGTGTATACATTAGAAAGCTTCCCGCCGAGCGAATAATTTCCTCATCTTCACGGTCTATACATACAAAACTCGCGCCCGGGTCTGGTTTTTTTAATGCTTCGGAGCATTCATCTAAAAACTTACTAACGGTCGCGTCAATCAAAGACACAGATATAACGTATCGATCTTTGAACGTACTTTTCTGGAGATAGTAATAAGATTGATAAACCTCACGCTCCAATTGAAGTATCACACATACCCAATAATCATCTACCTTTACAGGGGAAGAACAGAAAGAGATTTTGCCATCGTATTTATCATGTCGATGGATGATATTGCTAATAGCGCCGCGTATTGCTCGCAATCTCATTCGATTATACTGGTTTTTTTGAGTAATTTCATGAGAGCCGTCGGAGGATACACAGATTGTATTTATCTCTGGATCGATCGCCAGAAGATTTTTCGCCTGTTCTTTTATTTCTCTAAATATATCTGGCTGATACTTACAATCATCAGGTTCTACAGCGACAGGGTACTTTCCGTCTTTTTCATTGTCGATAACTCCCACTAAAAAGACACTTGGGGCTAATCTATGGTCTAAAAGATTAAAAACTCCTTTCGCCTTATCACCAATCGAAATACGAAAATTCGGTTGATAATCCCACATGAAATATTTTACAGTATTCTCATCTGACACGTATGACCTCCTTTGAGACATAATCCGAAGCTCTATTTTGTGACTTTAACAGTTTAGTGGCACAGTTGCCTTTTGTCAACGCACTTGCAAATTCTTGGGCAGGGCTTACACTAATGCCTATGGTAAAGAAATCTACATCCGAAGGCGGCGGGTGGGTTTTGAATCCGGACACCCCATTCCCGCTAACCATTCTTGGGGTTGATGAACAACTCGCTCTGAAACTGAAAGATCTCCTTGACCAGACCGAGACGGTTCACGCCGGGGGGCTTTTTAATTCGGTGGCCGCAATGGTTGCACAGACCGGCCTTCGTTGCAAAGAAATAGAAGATTATGTGGCCAACTTTCGCGAGAGCTTTGCCGAAGACGCAGAACTGGATGTTGCCCCATACTGCGACCTTGACTCGCTTTTCAATGGCAAGCGATTAGATACGACTTTGGGCGCTAGTGTAGTTGCCAGATATGGTTTTGATAACTTACGTTTCTATTGTCGGCATCTTAAGATGATTGATACGCCACGCCCTATACCAATAAGCCACCGAGATCGTGAGCGATTCGAAGAATTAACTCGCGTGGGATTAGCAACGATAGGCCCCCCAATAACGAAAGCAGGAAAATCTGGGGATTCTTTTAAGTTGAATACTCTAAAAGAGTCTATCAATTTAGATGACCTTGGGTCTTGGCTTAAACTATGTACAACTATTGCTGAGTTAATTACGTTGACCTACTACTCAAGTTCAGTCCCCACCACCCAAATCGCCTTGTACGACAAAAACCCCTTGATACAAAACGAACTTCGGGGTTATGAAATTGTTACCGTCCGCGACGACTGTACATGTCCATTCTGTGCCCGCATGGACGGCAAGAAATACCCAGCGAAGTCACGTCCCAAGGTACCCTTTCACCTTGGATGCCGGTGCATTGTTCAGGAGATTTGGAGGTAGCGTATCCGCTATGGTTTTGTCGTGCGTTAATCAGCGTCTAAACCTTTTGTGTATTTTTGTGGCTGAATCGTCAAACCGGCAATAAAAGCAAGAATTCTTGCCACAAAGTCACCAAGTCACTAAGAATTATCTTTGTGCCTTCGGGTCTTAGTGGTAAAAAGTCATTGGTTACTTTTTCACCGGCCCCAAAGGCAATACAACTTTACCGTAGCATTCGTTTAAGACCTGGGCGAGGCCCGTATAAATGGCCGAGAAGCCGCAGAATATGCCCTCGTAGCCGGCTGCTGTGCCTAATGCTGCGCTGCCGTTGAGGTCTTTGGCTGCCAGCATCCAGAACAGAACTGTCAGCGACAAAAATACCACCTGCAAAGCCCTGTTTAATTTCAAAGTGCCGATGAACATTACAAAAGTGAATAAACCCCACATAAACAGATAAGCCGCCATTCCTTCTTTTGACGTGGCATCCGCGATTCCGAACTTCGGCGCGACTATGAGCCATACTAATGTGAGCCAGAAGAGGCCGTAAGAGCAGAACGCCGTCGTCGCGAACGTGTTGCCTTTCTTCCACTCCATTATGCCTGCGATAATCTGGGCGAGTCCGCCGTAAAATATGCCCATCGCCAGAATCATACTACTCATCCCGAAAAACCCGGCGTTGTGCAGGTTCAGCAGGACTGTTGTCATTCCGAACCCCAGAAGCCCTAAGGGCGCAGGATTCCCCGTCTTGTCTTTTAGCTCCACTACGTTTACATCCATATTCTCTTCCTTTCCCTAATTTGTAAAATCAGCGTTTGACAACTAAACTGTCCGCTGTACGCTATACGCTGTCCGCTAATCTGACTATTTTCCTCGTCCTTTTACCAGCGATTCCACAACGGTCGGGTCTGCGAGCGTGGTAATATCGCCGAGGTTCGATACGTCGCCTTCTGCTATCTTACGCAGGATTCTTCGCATAATCTTGCCCGAACGCGTCTTGGGCAGGCCGTGGGCGAACTGGATTGCCTCGGGCACCGCGATGGGGCCAATCTCCTTGCGAACGTGCAAAAGCAGCTCTTTTTTCAGCTCTTCGGTTTCCGGGATGCCTTGCTTGAGCGTTACAAAGGCATACAGCCCCTGTCCTTTTATATCGTGCGGAATGGGTGTTACCGCGGCCTCCGCGACCTTCTCGTGGCTTACCAATGCGCTTTCCACCTCTGCGGTTCCGATTCTGTGGCCCGACACGTTTACAACGTCGTCGATTCTGCCCATCAGCCAATAATCGCCGTCCTGGTCTTTGCGGCAGCCGTCGCCTGTGAAGTACAAATCAGGGAACATCGTAAAATACGTGTCAACGAATCTGTCGTGGTCTCCCCACATCGTCCTCATCATCCCAGGCCACGGCTTGCGTATGCAGAGTTTCCCGCCCTCGTTCACCGCGCAGATACTCCCATCATCGCGCAGAATCACGGGGTCAACGCCGAAGAACGGTTTGCACGCGCTTCCCGGCTTTATCGTATGCGCCCCCGGCAGGGGGGTTATAAGTATGCTGCCCGTTTCCGTCTGCCACCACGTATCGACTATTGGGCATTTACTATGTCCAATTTTCTCATAATACCAAATCCACGCCTCGGGATTGATGGGTTCGCCGACGGAGCCGAGGATTCTCAGGGTGTCGAGCTTGTATTTGGCGGGCCATTCCTCGCCGAGGCGCATCAGGGAGCGGATAGCGGTGGGGGCGGTGTAGAAAATGGTTACGCCGAATTTATCGCAGACCTGCCAGAAACGCCCGGCATCGGGATAGGTGGGCACACCCTCGAACATTAAGCTTGTCGCGCCATTGGCGAGAGGCCCGTAAACGATATAAGTGTGCCCCGTTACCCAGCCGATATCGGCGGTGCACCAGAAAATGTCGTTATCGTGAACGTCGAAAATTAACTTATGACTCATCGCGGCGTGCAGCAGGTATCCGGCTGTCGTATGCACCACGCCCTTGGGTTTACCCGTTGAGCCGGAGGTGTAAAGGATGAACAGGGGGTCTTCGGCGTTCATTTTCTCGGGTTCGCAGACGTCCTTGGCCTTTGCCATTTCGTCTGTGTACCATGTATCTCTGCCTGCCTTCATATTGCAGGGTTCTTCGCCGACCTTTACCACGATTGCACCTTCGATGCTCGGCGTATTGGCAAGGGCGACATCGGCGATATCCTTGAGCTTTATATGCTTGCCCGAACGCATCGACACGTTGCTCGTTATCAGCAGTTTGCATTTCGAATCGTTAATCCTGTCCTTGAGCGAGTCGGCGCTGAATCCGCCGAAAACAATCGAGTGAATCGCGCCGATTCTGGCACAACCCAGCATCGCAATCGGCAATTCCGGGACCATTGGCAGATAAATCGCGATGCGGTCGCCTTTTTTTACGCCTTTGGATTTCAGGACGTTGGCGAACTTGCACACCTCTTTGTACATCTGCTCGTAAGTATATTTCCTGACCGCTCTATCATCTTCGCCCTGCCATATAATCGCTGTCTTTTTCGCAGTGGCTGTTTTCAAATGTCTGTCTAAGCAGTTATAAGAAACGTTTAATTGCCCATCCGCGAACCAGGTATGCTCGATTTTGCGATTTTGGGTGTCCCATGTATATTCGAGGCCCTTCGTAGGATTTTTGAACCAGGCGAGCGATTTGGCCTGTTCGAGCCAGAACTTGTCAGGGTCGTTGATGGATTGCTCCCACATCTGCTGATATTGTTTCATACTGCCGATGTACGCTTTGGCCGCGAGTGACGCCGGCGGCGGAAATTTCCGATCTTCCGTCATAAGAGATGTCATCGATTTCTTCTCGTTGCCCATACCGCTTCTCCTTGTTCCTCAGGGGGGTTGAAATTGTCAATTGGTTCAATTGAACCCGTTACACATAAAACGGCATATTCTTCACGTTGGCCGCAAAATGTCAATAAAAACTTGTTAAGGAACAACAAAAAAGCATTTTGATGTGCATGTTTTCACAATGAAACCGGTTTTGAGTTTTCTTTCCCGCTTCGGCTGCATGTAAAAAGCATTGCTTATGGAGAAGGTGTTTCTATGGGGGCATTCGGAAAATCGCCCTTGATATTGGGTTGGCGTTCTGATATTAACAACCGCTTATGAAAACAGGTTTGAAAAAAATATTGGTTTGTTTTGTTCTTGTCTGCGTATCAGCCGGCATAAGCAAAGCCGATTTGGCAGGTAAAGTCGAGACAATCGTCGCCTCGCAGACACAGGGCAACGTGCGCATCGCGGTGAAGATTGTTAATCCGGCCACCGGCGCTGTCATTTACAGTCACGATGCCTCTGTGCCTATGACGCCCGCTTCGAATATGAAGCTTGTCACAACCGCCGCAGCGTTACATTACCTCGGCCCGGACTTTACTTACCTGACGGGCGTCGGCCTGATTGGCGACTCAATCGCGGTAATCGGCAGCGGGGACCCGCTTCTCGGCGACAAGCCTACTTTGCAAAAAAATAACCTTGATACCTCCTGGGTGCTCAAAGATATCGCGGGAACTCTCCGGCGAAATAATATAACAACGTTATCCGATGTAATAATTGACAGCACCGTTTTCGACAACGAACTCGTTCAGCCGAACTGGCCGAAAAAGGAGCTTAATAAATGGTATGCCGCCGAGGTCGCGGGACTTAATTATAATGACAATTGCATCGAGATTATTGCCGAAACAGTTGGCTCAAAAGTCGAACTGACGCTCGACCCGCCTACCAGCTATGTAAACGTAATCAATAATTGCAAGGCAGCTCTCAAACCGCCCGATACCGCCTGGGGCGCAAGACCATCCGGCTCAAACATCATCACCGTCGCCGGCGCCTGCCACAAAAAATGTGAGCCGTTCCGCGTTACAATCGACCGCCCTCCGGCTTTCTTCGGCTTCCTGCTTGCCGAAGAGCTTAAACGCTCCGGCGTTACCGTCAGGGGACAGCTCGTCGAAAGAGAAATACTGCCGCAGGAACAGTTCAAACTCCTCGCTGTTTATCGCACGCCTATATGGGATGTTTTTGACCGCTGCAACAAAGACAGTTTGGAGGTGGCCGCGGAATCGCTGCTCAAAACAATCGCCGCTTATCGCCAGCCGTCCGGCAAAGGCGGCACGTGGGCACAGGGCAGGCAATTCGTATCGGATTACCTGGTTTCTCTGGGGATATCGGCTGACCAGTTTGTTATCGACGACGGCTGCGGACTGAGTAAAAATAATCGTCTCAGTGCAAACATCCTTACGGCTGTTCTTTTGGATATTTATAAAAAGCCCGAATGGCAGCGGTTCAAGGCAACGCTTTCGATAGGGGGGGAAGAGGGCACAGCGGGCAAATGGTTCGACGAGCCGAAATACAGGGGCAAAATCTTCGCAAAGACCGGTTATATCGGGGGCGTAAAGTCGTTATCCGGCGTCTGCACCACGCAAGCGGGCGACCGGGTATTTTCGATAATCACCAACAAAACAAACGTCAAAAGCCGGCAGGCCATCAACGATATCGTCAAAGCAATTATTGACGAATCTCGATAAAAATAGACACTGATTAACACTGTAATTTTTAGACACGGATTTACACAGACTGACACTGTTTTTTTAAAAGTTGGAAGCGCGGATTTAGACACACAAAATCTGACGATTAATGCTGAAAATCGGCAATATAATTCTTGATGTCCCCTTTTTTCAGGCGTCGCTTAGCGGATACAGCGATTACGCTATGCGGGCAATTGCGCGCGACTTTGGAGCACCTCTGACTTTTGCCGGCGTAATGCTCGCGAAAAGCGTCCTCCACCCGCGGCTATTCAGGAATCCATTATTTAAGCCGGGTGAAGATGAACATCCGGTAGGGGCACAGCTTTTGGGCGAGGACCCCGAAACAATGGCAAAGGCCGCCAACCTGCTGCGGAAGACGGGTTACGATTTGATAGACCTGAATTTTGCCTGTCCTACGCCCAAGGTTGTTCGCCGAAAGCGGGGGGGCTTTCTTCTCAATGACCCTGATAAAGTAATAGCAATCTATAACGCCGTAAGAGAAGCCGTCGATTGCCCGGTAACTATGAAATTGCGGATGAGTTTCGATAATCAGTCCTATGATAATTTCTGGGACATCTGCTCCCGTGCCGTGGCCGGCAAGGTCGATGCGTTAATCGTGCATCCCCGCACTGTCTGCCAGAGATTTACCGGCTCGGCAAACTGGGCGTTTTTAACAGAAGTTAAAAAACAATTTCCCGGCACGATAATTATAGGCAGCGGAGATTTGTTTTCCGCCGAAACGATTAAAAATAATATAAAAAACACAGGGGTAGATGGTGCGGCAATTGCTCGCGGCGCGATTGGCAATCCCTGGATTTTCAGTCAGCTTCGCGATGGAAAAGATTTCGTCCCCCCGACACTTACGCAGCAGGGACAGGTTATTTCAAAACATTTCGATTTATTTTCTAAGCTCTATGGGGACAAAAAGGCCGCCAGGTATTTCCGGAAATTCTCGGTTGCCTATTGCAAACATCATCCCCAGCGTAAAAAAGCACAGGAAGCCCTTTTCTCAGCGAAAACAACCGAAGAATTCCTCGCCATCGTAAAACAATGGTATGGCCTGTAACAACAATGTTTTTTAGTTGTTGGCATATCCGACACGGGTTATTATTTTAACTATGCTTGAATCTGTGAAAAAATATTTCGGCATTTTAATATGTTTGGCCTTGATATTGAGTACCTTGTCGGTCTTCTGGCAGGTACGCAATTTTGCTTTTGTTAATTTTGATGATAATTACTACGTATATGAAAATCCGCACGTTTTGAATGGCCTGACCTGGGATGGCATCATCTGGGCTTTTACCACTCCGAACATAGGGAACTGGCTTCCGCTGACGTGGCTTTCCTTTATGCTCGATTGTCAATTGTTCGGTGCAAACCCCGGCTGGATGCATCTTGTAAACCTGCTTTTGCACATTGCCAATACCTTGCTGCTTTTTGCGGTGCTCAGGAAAATGACCGGCGCATTATGGTCGAGCGCATTTGTCGCGGCGGCCTTTGCGATTCATCCGATGCATGTCGAATCGGTCGCCTGGATTGCCGAACGCAAGGATGTATTGAGCACATTATTCCTTCTGCTTACATTGGCCGCTTATGTCAGCTATGTAAAACGTCGCAGTGCGGTTCGCTATGTGCTGACAGTGTTGTTGTTCGCATTGGGCCTTCTTGCAAAACCAATGCTCGTTACTTTGCCGGCACTACTGCTGCTTTTGGACTATTGGCCGCTCAGTCGAATCGGAAGACAGAAACCTGAGAACAGAGAACGGAAAACAGAAGGTGTGTTTCAGAAATTATCAACAGGACAGTTAATAATCGAAAAAGTTCCTTTCTTTGCACTGTCGGCTGTCTCAAGTGTAATAACCTTCCTTGCCCAGCGAGGCAGCGGGGCGGTAACAGATATCAATGCTCTGCCTTTGCACAGAATTGCCAATGTCTTCTTGTCGTATGCCAAGTACATTGGCAAAATGTTCTGGCCGCGAAATCTCGCGGTATTTTATCCTTTTGACGCCGACAATTTTGCGTCCTGGCAGGTGGCGATGTGTGTTTTGTTATTGCTTGTTATATCCATTTTTGTAATTCGTTTTGGACGAAATCGAAAGTATCTGCCGGTTGGCTGGTTCTGGTTTGTCGGAACGCTCATCCCGGTCATAGGCCTGGTGCAAAGCGGCGCCCAGTCCCACGCAGACCGATACACCTATATTTCCTATATAGGTCTTTTCATAATGATTGCGTGGGGTCTGCCGGAGTTTCTTTCGAAATGGCCGCAGCGAAAAATCGCTCTCGGCCTGTCGATGGCAATATCGCTGACAACCCTCGGAATATGCGCGCATCGGCAGGTCAGCTTCTGGAATAACAGCATTACCCTGTTTTCACAGACAATCGAGGTAACGCAAAACAATTGTATTGCACACAATAATCTTGGCGTTGCTTACGTCAAGCTTGGTCGCTTTCAGGATGCGATAGAATCCTACAAGCAGGCCATAAGAATCAAGCCGGATTATACCGATGCACACTATAATCTTGGTGTTGCTTACGGTAAACTTGGCCGCTCGCAGGAGGCGATAGACGAATATAAGCAGGCCATAAGAATCAAGCCGGATTATACCGACGCATATATCAATCTTGGCGTTACTTACTACAAACTTGACCGCTATCAGGATGCGGTAGAACCATACAAGCAGGCCATAAGAATCAAGCCGGATGCCGATGCGCACTATAATCTTGGCAATGCCTACCACAGACTTGGCCGCTGGCAGGAGGCGATAGACGAATATAAGCAGGTCATAAGAATCAAGCCGGATTACGCCGATGCACACTATAATCTTGGCGTTGCCTACGGCAAACTTGGCCGTTGGCAGGAGGCGGTAGAATCATATAAGCAGGCCATCAGAACCAAGCCGGATTATGCCGATGCACACTATAATCTTGGCATTACCTACTTAGTAACCGGCGACAAAGGGGCAGCCCTTGAAGAATACAAAATCTTAAAAACCCTGGACGCTGAAAAGGCAAACGAATTGTCTAAAATGATTTATAAGTAGGTATTTTTTTTTAGCCACTGATTTCACTGATTAACACTGCTTTTTTACTATACTCTATACGCTGCCTGCCCCCGCGTCTCGTTTTGCGAAGCAAAACGGCGGGGGGCTGCTGAACGCTATCAACAATTTCCCTTGCTTTTGACGACAATCATGAGGATAATACTGATAAGAGCAGGAGTACGCACCTTTGATCTAAAAAACAACTGTTAATAATACAATGATGTCGGTTTTGTAAATTTGGCCACAGAGCGGCTGTGTTT
>PLLM01000056.1:229-31519 GCA_003141275.1 Phycisphaerales bacterium | reverse complement strand
TGGTATCTGTCAACATACAAGAGTACAGAGGACACAGAGAATTTCTTTTGACACTGATTAACACTGCACGCTGTACGCTGCACGCTGTACGCTGAACGCTACCCGCTGCACGCTGTCTTCTGTCTGGGGTCTGGGGTCTATGTAAAGTTTAATCTCGCAAACTCACCATGATATTTCTTCGCTGCCTCGTCGTATGCCCTCGCTGCCTCAATTTCGGTTTTGAATCTGCCAACCCATATTCTTTTCTCGTTATGCTTAAGCTGGCTGTCCCAGGTGGATTTTTCTTTGTTAAAATAGACGCCGAGAAACTGGGAAGAGCCATTTTTCTTCTTTCGCCTGTTGCGGGTGTTTTGAGCGTGAGTCGCAAAACGGAGGTTTGACCTGCGATTATCGAGGCCATCGCAATTTCTATGGTCAACAACGAGGCCGGCGGGCGGATTCATTATTTCCCGGTGCATATACACGGTGCTTGTTTTATTGGGTTCGGTAAACTGGAGCCGGATGGCATATAAGTTAGTGCCGTTGCCATAGACAACCCATTTTAAAAATCTGAGGCGATAATAATCCTTAACGTCGAGGAGCGTCCATTTGCCTTGGCCGAGGTAAAGCCGGCGGTAGGCACAGCCGAAGCGGAGAAGGCGATAAAGTAGTAAAGGGCCTACAAAGATAAGGTCTAGCCAGTTTGAAACTTTGATTTGAATAGTTGACATTTTATCTCCTCCTTTTTTTGCCACAGATTTCACAGATTACACGGATTTTTTTAGATGCAGATTAACGCTGATTTACGCTGTTTTTTTAGACACGGATTTACACAGATGAACACTGTTTTCGGCCAGGGACGTGTACTCGACACGACCAATTCTCCAAACGATGTTTGTGCGATTGGCCCGTATCTCGTCCACAAGACCGACTGCGTCGTTCTTCGGCAAAGTTGCCGATGCTGGCCGAAACTCATTGCTGTCCTCCATTACTCAAACCCCCGGATAAATCCGAGGGCTAAATATTAATCAGACCCGTTCGACGCCCCCCGCGTCTTCCTGTCGGAAGACAAGAGCGAGGGTTGCTCAGGGTTCGCGCCATAGTCCGGGTGAACCTACAAGGTTCCCCCATCCTATGGCGCGAACTTGCGCGCTTTTGACGAAAAATCCGATTTTTGAGATAGGCCGAAATGCACTTAAGTTGTTATGGCATAAGGAATAAAAAAAATTTCAAAAATTCCGGGATTGGCCAAAAAACACCTGCGCGAAATCGGCGAACAAATGTATCATACAAACGTTTTAAACAACCGTTTGGGTCCAGAATTTAAGCCGTTATAAGGAAAGGGGTTACAGCAAAAAGACGTGTTGAAAAAATGATGTTTTTAGGGCAAAAAAACGAACAAAAAACGAGCATAAAATGTCCCCATCTTATTTGTAAGTGCTGATGGATAAGGATTTTAACGCTGCTTTTTAATGTACCCATAACGCTATACGTTGAACACTACCAGCGCGGCCAACAACGATTTTTACACTAAAAACGGGAGGACTCCATTAGAAGAGCTTCAAATGTTCCTTTTTAATTCTTCATTCTTTGTTATCGTATGATCACTACACGATTTCTGCCTTTTGCCTCAACATCACCAATAAAAACGTTATCGCTGGCAATTTTGTGGTTAGGATCGTAAATAACAAAAATAATAAATTTATCACTTTGATACTTAGTTAAATCAGCTGCTATTCCCTCTGTTGCAACGGAGGGTAATGTCTTATCACGAATATATTTTGCTTCCACAAGAATATCTTCTGCCATATTCTGATGATCTGGAATTACTTTTGCACAAGCGAAAGAGACAGTTGGATACTCACTTCTAAATTTTGCGTCATGAGTGCGTAAGAGAGCGCCTATTTTTTCATTTAAGTCTGCTTCATTCTTAGGCTTATTTTTCACAAACATCTCGGTAATTCCTTGACGCAAAACTGGCATCAAAGCATCCGCAAGCCGGATTGTATCCTGTTTAAGATATTCTCGGTTAGATATAAGTTCTAGTAGAGAGTTTGCTTTGGGGCCAGACAAGAATATATCGTCGTATCGAGCACGCATTGCAGAAAGAGAATTTCGTACACAATCACCATGTTTACGAAATAAGTTCCAAAGCTTTTCAGTGCGCTCTAAATCGGTTCCCTCGAATGGTAAGTATTCCACGACTTGCGAGATATCCAACAAGTATTCGTCTTGGAAATAATCTGGTGAATTTTTAGCAAAGGAAATTGCCTGCCGGATATAGTCAATTGCAACGGTTTTTGTTTCTGGATCAAGAGGTTCAGAGAGAATATCGAAAGCATATAGCCCGGAATTATCTAACTTTTGCCCTTCGCCCGCAAAAGCTGCAATTCGACGATCGATACATTGGAAGCACTTCCCACAATGCGTGGCGTCACCTTTTGTAAATGGTGCTCTCGTGCATGAAACAGAACTTGAAAGAAGGTTAGGTGCCACCTTGCAGACATACTCCATAACATCAAATTTCGTCTTATCCAAAAATGGATGAAAAATCTTAAATGGCTTCTCTGCAATTGTTGAAAAGAACTTCTGTAGTTTGGCAATTGTTTGAGGATGTGTCGTTCGGCTGGCGCGAGAATTTGCCAAATCTTCTCGCCGATGCAAGTTAATGCTAGTCACACCATTTTCGAATACATAGAAATCGGATTGCCCATAAGCTGTAGAAAGGGCGTATGCAATCGAAGAAAACAAGAAATTCCTAGATCTTTGTGTTTCGTCGATAGCTCTTTTGCCTTGAAGATTACATTCAAAAGGATAATGTTTTACACGGTGTGGGTATTGCGTATTTAATTCCTCATAAAGGCATCGTTGGGTTTTCTTTGCTGAGGAGCTTGCTTGATGACTGGCCAATATAAGTTTTTCCTTGCCAGATTCAAGAAGCTGAAGTGCCCCTGCAAGAGAATCTACTCCGCCCGAAAAAAGAGCAACATTAAGACCATTTTCGTCGACTTCGACATGAAAAGGTCTTTTATCAAATAGACCTGTGGAGGGAGTGTTATGTCCCGGCTGAAATTTCAAAGACCAAGTATCTCCCATCATAAAATTGAGAGCATCAACCAATTCCTTTGAAACATTAGGACCATTCCAAAAATCGTAGTCACGAACACGCATAACCAGATTAATATTACGAGTCCAGCTTTGATATTCTACCGCATCTCTTTGGCCACGAGATAAACAACGATCCACCGCAAAGACATAACCAGCCAATTCTAAAAGATCAAGAGTTCGATTTGGAAGATGGTATAAATTTAGGACAAAGTCAGGAAGACTAAGATAGATACGTCTGTCACAAGGTACATTTGCTCGATAATCCAGAGATATGGCATTTGCGCAATTAATGGGAGCATCTGCGCCATTTGCCAGAACTGTATGGACGCGAGGAGGGATCATTTAGAAATATCCTCCCTCGTCAGTTCCTCTTGGAGTTTGCCAAATGCATGTGACAAAAACCCTGATATCTCTGTGTCACTTGGTCTGCGATCCTTTGCGTACTTATTGAACCATCCTGCAGCAAAGGATTGCGTAATTTTTGCTGTTTCAAAAGCATGTTGAGATATCTCATCGATATGATTAGTGAGAACTTTTTGTAGTTGTTGACGTGCTTTAATTGAAGTGGCTTCTGCAGATGCACTTCTTTCAATGAAGTATCGAATATACCTTTCCGTAATCTTAGCGAAAAATGTTCGAGCTATGGTGCAGAAAGAACGACCATCTGAATTTCCCCAGATACTTTGGGCATTTTCATTACTGTCGAAAAGAAGATTCTGAGCAGATTTTTCCCGAGACCACTTTGCTATTGTATCGGCTGCAGCTCGACAAGCTAATTCGGCATATTCAGGGGAAGCTCTATTTGAATCAACCCATTTTGCGAGGTCCGCAGTGATACGAACTGGAGAAGGATTGTCCTGGAGTTTTGTATTTATATCTGTCAGGCCGCCATTAGCAGGATATTCTGAAGTAGATAAAGCAACCAAGTAAGCAAAGGCCGCTTGAACTCCAGTATCTTGAGGAAAGCGTCTAAATCTGTCGCTTACTTCTTTAAGAGTGTGTGAGGCAAGAGATTCTGTATCAGACACATTGCCCTCTAGTGCAATGCGTATGTGTGACACAATATCGTTCCAGGGTCGTCGCCTAGGAAGTATTCCTAAACGTTCATGTCCCATTTGAACCTCTCAGAAAATATAGCCGCTCCCTTTAATAACCACTCCCACAAGAAACTTAACCGTTTTATTATTAAAGCGTTTGACATCCAGCAAAGTTGACACCCGCCAACAACATGCGAGTGCAGGCGGTCAAAGGTGCGAATCTCTTTTTGCAGTATATTGTCAATTTGGAAAGAAAACAAGGATTTTCACCACGAATCAGCGTTCAGCGTGGAGCGTTCAGTGTGTTTTGCTCGGTTTAATAATAAAGGCCTAAGGAAAAACAGGTCAGCTTTATAAAAGGGCAATAAGCCCTTGTGGATGAAGGTGGGTGGCAAGCGCACAAACGACGTTTGGAGCATTGCCTCCGCCAAGAACACAAAGCTGACTGTTCTCTGTGTGCCCTGTGCCCTCTGTGGCTAAAAAAAGCAGTGTAATCTGTGAAATCTGTGGCTAAATAAACTGCGTTAATCTGCGTAATCAGCGTCTAAAATAAATCAGTGTAATCTGTGGTTAAAATCAGTTGCCGCTTGTAAATCCGGCGAGGGCGTAAACAAGCGCCCCCTGCCAGTTTATGCAAATTTCATTGGTTCGGGCGTCCGGCTCGATATCCTGCCAGTCGGTCGCGGCATGTCCGCCCCCGACGACGTATCCCGGCCAGGGGTCGCGGATTTTATCGCCGCCCGAGCGCCTGTCGTGCGGATTCATCGGCGGATTATATCCTAAGCCCGTAACATACGACCTGCAATAGTAGTTGCGGCCGAAGAGATGATTGATTGAATCGAGGGCCGTATCGATATATTCCTGGTTCGGCGAAATCTTGTTGGCCATTTGCAGCGTCAGCACCTCTCTTGCGACCGTGCCGTTGCTGCCCCATTTGTATGCACCGCCGAGGCATCTGCCGTAAATGTCCTTTTTGCGTGTTGCGACAATCGAATCGGCTGTCCTCAGCAGGTCGCGCTTTATATCTTCCACAAGGTTGTCTCTTTTGCCTTCCCTTTTACTCAATAGATATGTAAACATAGCGAGGTTTTTGACGCCGCCCCAGTCCCAGTAAAAATCGATTTTGTCTTCGAATCCCCATGTGCCCCATTCAAAAGCCGCAAGGTAATTCGGGTCGCCGGTCGTCTCCCAAAGTTCAACCGCCGCCCACATCCGGTCATCCTGATCGGTAGTCGGATACGAGCCGGTCCGAAAGCCGGTCAGGTCCGCCATCTTGTTTTCTCTGGTCTTCCGAAGAAATTCGAAACTTTTCTCCGCCGCGTCCAAACATTTCTGGGCGTATTTTTCATCGTATGGTTTGAAACACCGCGCAGCAGCAGCGGTCATTGCGACGAAATCCGCGGTTGCCGCGGTGCTGTAACCGGTGAAATATCTCTGCTCAGTTTCCTCTTCAGGCAGAATGAATCCGCCGAATCGCAATGTGCTGACCTTATGCGATACTTTTCCTGACCCGTCCGGGTATTGCATTTTCAAAAGCCAGTCGGTTTCCCATTTCAATTCCTTGAGATAATCCGGGTAGCCGGGCGCGGTATCGGGTATGTCGAGTTTGATATTTTTGAGCTTATCTCCGAACTGTTCCCACGCCAGGAACATCGCCCCCATCGTTACCCCTGCATTGACTACATATTTATTGTAGTCGCCCGCGTCATGCCAGCCGCCGGTGCCGTCACGGTGGGAGTTTGGGCCGTGAGCATTGGGGTCGCGGGTGCTGAGGTCTTGGGAACTGGGGGCCAGAGAGTTGAGATACTCGGAGTTGAAGTCGGAGATGTAATCCTGCCAGGCATCATCGGTATGGCACGCGGCGTGATAAAAACGATTGCCGTTAAATATGGCGTTGACCTCGGTCCCGCAACGCCAGAGGTAAAACGCCCGCATACTCGTATAAAAAGCGAAATCGTAAACCTTATCGCCTATCTCAAAATCGATAGACCGCCCCACCCCCGGCACTTCCAGATAATATTTCCCCGGCTTATTGACCTTCGAGAAATCGGCAATCCAGGCGGTCTGGTCGACGTCCGCCTGGCTGAATGGCCCGGTAACCTTGCCGGAATAAACGGTCTTTCCTTTCGATGCCTCTTTCACGGTAAAATTCGAGCATTTGCTTATAATCGTCGCCTTCTTCTGCGCCGCAGGCAAATAACCAAGGGAATTGAGCCGGATATCGGTATTTGGCTGGATGGGCTCTTTTGACATCTCAGGCCCCGCACAACCGCCAATTAGAACGACTAATGAAACAACCGCCGCGACTGTCAGCCAACTCTTCATTGCCATCCTTTCAATTTTAACGGGTTGAGGCGGCAGTTTAATCTTTATTGCACGATGTTTCAATATGAAATGAAACTTTTCACCGCCCCCCACACCCCTTAGGGGTAGCCGTGGGGGCAGGCAAGGCACAAAATGGTTTTACCGCGGAGGCCCCCGCTGAAATTTGGGCTGTTAATTAAATCGGCTGAACAATAGAATATGAGCAATCGTAAAATCAAAAAAACGGTTTATTTATAAGGATGCGATATGGCCTTTACACTACCAATTGGTTCAGCGGCCCCTAATTTTTCGCTTCGGGCCACCGACGGCAAGACGTATTCACTAAAAGATTTCGCGGACGCCAAAACCTTAGTCGTCTTTTTCACCTGCAATCACTGCCCTTACGTGCTCGGCTCGGATGAAGTAACAAGACAGACCGCGAAGAAGTTCGAGCCCAAGGGCGTGAAGTTTGTCGGCATAAACTCCAACAGCCCCAATACCTACGCGGAAGATTCGTTTGATAATATGGTCAAACGGATGAAAGAGCAAAAATTCCCCTGGACGTATCTTTACGACGATACCCAGGATATCGCACGGGTTTATGGTGCGTTGCGTACGCCGCATTTTTTTGTCTTCAATGAAAAAAGAAAGCTCGTCTATACCGGCCGGGGCGTTGACAATCCCCGTGAGACAAACAAGATGACTGTGAATGACCTCGATAACGCTCTTACGGAAATTACTTCAGGCAAAAAGGTAACTACCCCGATGACAAACCCG
Source organism: Phycisphaerales bacterium (assembly GCA_003141275.1). Taxonomy (GTDB): domain Bacteria; phylum Planctomycetota; class Phycisphaerae; order Sedimentisphaerales; family Anaerobacaceae; genus Fen-1362. The sequence goes on along the minus strand of PLLM01000056.1, from coordinate 24,314 downwards.
ATTGGCTGTAATGTAAAGTGGGACGGCAAAGACGCCCACTGGATGCCCCCCGATGCCTGCGACCTAGTTTAAGGTAGGCGGACGAAGAACTTTTAGACGCTGATTGCGCTGGCATCGCTGTTTTTTGCCGGGGGAAGGGGATTACAATTTTTCCGCAGTGGCCATTTTCAGCAATACTCTGCACAAGCGAAACGTTACGCTGTAAATCCCAACAAGGAAACCAATAAGAAAAAAGAATCCCACAGACGCCCACAGGAATCTTGTGAATCTTGTGCTTCCATAGCCCCACCATTCGTCATGTATATTTATTGAAATATCTTTTCTGCCAAGATTTTCCACTGCCGAGACGATCTCGCCGACGTTTTCATTAGTTTTTATCTCAATCCTTTTCTTGAAATGTTGGGCTCTTTCGGGATTAAAAATAACGAGAGTTGAAAAGGCAAGTGAAACAATCAATAATGCGAGTATGCACGTCCCCCAATATGATTTATCCTCTGTTTCCATCTCTTTACTCCTGCATCGTTCTGTCTGGTTTCTTGTTGGTATTACCCAGAATCTATACCTTGCTTTTTGGAACGTCAAGAAGAATTAAAAACTATGATAAAGATGCCCACTGGATGCCCCCCGACGCCTGCGATTTGATTTAACTCCCATTTTTGGTTGTCAGTTTGAAAACAATAGCTAAATCGCTGACTTTTTTAGCGGGCGTAGTAACGACCAGGCCGGCGTCGGTTCGCTCCCACTTGATTTTTTCTTTTGTGCCTAACATCGAAACGCTTCTGACCTTTATGTTCTCGGCCTTATTGCCTTTGCCGAACATCGTCATCGTGACATCATTATTATCCCCCGGCCAGCCCAGCGCTATCGCGTAAACGGTATTACCCTTGCGGGTATAGCGAATATCTTTGGCGGAATAGCCCCCCTTCATTTTGACGAACATACCACCCGATTCCATTTTCGTCGGGCCTTCGCCATATTCGACAAAAGGTCTTGTGCCGTAAATCGCTTCGCCGTTTTGCTTCATCCAGTCGCCGATTTCGAACAGCACTTTTTTCTGGTCATCCGGAATTGTCCCGTCGGCCATGGGCGATATATTGAGCATCAGTTGTCCGTTCTTGCTGACGATATCTACAAGAGTCCGCACAATCTCCAGCGACTTTTTTATCCCGAGGTTCTGCGTATAGCACCAGCTCCCCCTGCTGATAGTATCATCGGTGAGCCAGACGAAATCGGTAAGTTTGTCCGCCCTGCCCTTTTCGTAATCCACCATGCCGACTTCGCGGGGCAGTTGGCCATTTTTGTATGTTACGACGACTTCCTTATTCAATCTGGCGGCGTCGTTGAAATAATGCGCAAGGTATTCCATTTTGTATTTGTCGGGGATTTCGTCGAGCCAACCGTCGAAATATATCAGGTCGGGATGATAGTGGTCGATGACCTCGATGAGTTTGTCCTCCCACATCTGGTAGAATTTCTCGGCGGGCATATAGCCATACATAATCGCGCGACAGGGGTCGTTGAGCAATTCCGGAAAATACTTTTTCACGAATTCGTAGTGGCCTGTCCAGTATGTCTTGCCGCCCTTTGTGATTTCGTATAGGCCGTTGCGCTCGTGGTGAAACGTCGTTACGAAACGCATACCTCGTTTGCGAATGGCATTCTCTAATTCGCCGACGATGTCACGATGAGGCCCCATATCTTTGGCGTTCCAGGGGTTGACCTTGCTGGCCCACATCGAGAAGCCGTCGTGATGTTCCGCTACCGGCCCGGCAAACTGCGCACCCGCTTTTTTGAAGAGGTCCGCCCATTCATTAGCGTCGAACTTCTCCGCTTTGAACATAGGCACAAAATCAGGATACCCGAACTTGTTCGGCTCGCCGTATGTTTTGACGTGATGCTTATATTCCGATGAACTTACGTCATACATATTCCGCGGATACCATTCGTTGCCAAAAGCGGGCACGCTGTAAACGCCCCAGTGGAAATATATTCCGAATTTCGCGTCCCGGAACCACTCCGGCGCAGGGTTGCGTTTCTTGAGCGAATCCCAGTCCGCCGTAAAGACCTGCTTAGTTTTGCCGCCCTGTGGTTTCTTCCAGCACGTCTGACTTGTGCAACCGTTTAACAGACCGATTGTTAGCGCCAGGCAAATAATGCCGTTTTTTATCTTTCCCATTTTTTATACCTCTCAATAGCTGATGACAAGACAAACTACGCCCGACAGGAACTGTTTTTTTACTTTCTTGTCCCCGGGGGAATCCGCTCCCTTGGTTTTGCAACAGGGGATCCATTTTTCGCTATTTACTTTTTTTTCGATTACCTTTGTATTCTCGCCGAGCCGCCGGCGGCAAATGCCTTGACCTGCTCTGCCGTAACCATCGTCGTATCGCCCGGCGTGGTTGTCAAAAGCGCTCCGTGCGCCCATCCTAGCTTCACCGCATCCGAAGGCGTCTGGCCTGTGAGAAGTCCATAGATGAAACCGGCTGCATAGCCGTCTCCCCCGCCAACGCGGTCAACTACATCGAGTTCGCACGTCGGTGCCATATAGGGTGTGCCGTCAACCCATGCTACCGCGCTCCAACTGTGATGGTTGGTCGAATGCACTTCACGCAGCGTCGTCGCGACAATCTTAATCTGGGGGTGCTTCTTGACAACCTTGTCTATCATCCCGATGAAAACGCTTGAATCCAGCTTTGACTTTGCGGCCGCTTCCGGCCCCGGTATCCCTAATCCCAGTTGCAAATCCTCTTCATTTCCGATAAGCACATCGACATTTTTCACAATCCGGTCCAAGACCGCGACCGCCCGCTCGTGTCCGCTTTTAGCGAGACCTCGCCCGTCGCTGGGCGGCGAGGCGGGTCCGCCGGAGATATTCCAGAGTTTGGCTCGATAGTTGAGGTCGAACGATACGATAGCGCCGCACTTTTTGGCCGCCTGCATACCTTCGATAATCACTTCCGCCGTCGAGGGCGATAGCGCCGCGAAGATGCCGCCACTGTGGAACCACCGCACCCCGCCCGCGAAAATCGACTTCCAGTCGAAATCGCCCGGTTTCAATTGTGCCGCCGCCTCGTTGCAGCGATTGTAAAATACCACCGGCGCTCGCACGCCGCAGCCGCGGTCGCTGTAAACGGTCGCCATATTAGGCCCGTGCACGCCGTCATGTTTGAAATGCTTATAAAAAGGCCTGACGCCCATCGCACGAACCCGCTGGCCGATTAAATCGCCTATGGGGTAATCCACCATAGCCGTCGCGATACCGGTGTGCATCCCGAAGCAATCCGACAGGTTCGCGGCCACGTTAAATTCGCCGCCGCTGACGTGCACCTCGAAATTCGTCGCTTTTTTGAACGGCACAATCCCCGGGTCCAGCCGGTGCACCACCGCACCCAGCGATACCAAATCCAGCTCACCCTTTTCAGGAATATTCAACCCATACTTCATTTCATTTTCCCTTTTGCGTTTAATAGCCACAGAGAGTTTTATTTATTATAGCCACAGAGAGCACAGAGGACACAGAGAAATTTGCTGTTGAAACTTATCCGCCTCTGGCGGAAAGGTTAATGGATGGGTAGAATTTGGGTAAATTGCAGAGTTAAAAATAAGATGGCCGTTCCTATTTGCTACGGTTTTCTTTTAAGGAGCAAAACAAGTGTATGAAGATAAAATTGAAACCCCGGATAATAATCAAAAAATTTGGCGATATATGGATTTTTCAAAATATGTCGATATGCTAACCACAAAAACATTATATTTTACTAGGGCGGATAAATTCGAAGACCCATATGATTGCAGTGGGATGCAATTCTTGATTGATGCATATAAGCAATTACTACCAGCACCTCCGGAAGGCAAAGAACGAATGCGTCAGGTTAATATTTTTAACCGGCTTTTTGTATATTTGAATTGTTGGCACATGAATGATGGCGAATCAGCCGCTTTGTGGAAACTGTACTCTGAAAATAAATATGAGACAATTGCAATACAATCTACTTTTGGAAAACTCAATTCCGAGATTGAATATAAATGGGCACGAGATGGCATTCGTATATCCAAGGTAAAGTACGATATTGAGAATGCAGGGGAACCGATTGGAAATCCTCCTGAAGGCAGATTGTTCTCAATCTTGGGATGGGCGAACATTATTTATAAGCGACCATCATTTTCACATGAAAAAGAACTGCGGGCTTTTATCTTTCAAGGATATGATAAACGTAAAGAAAATGACACTCTAAGAAATGAAGCACATCTGGAAAAACTAATGAAGGAACGCGATAAATTTATCCGTATACCAATAGACCCAGCCAAGTTGATTGAAAAGGTTTATGTCAGCCCTCTTGCCAAAGATTTGTTTGTGGAATTAGTTAAAAAATGTTTCTGGTGAATTGAAGGATAGAGTTCTAAAGTCCGACCTGTATGAGCTTTATTAAACAGTAGAGAAACTGTGGGAATAAATAAGGTCGGCAACCATTTTAAAAATCCGCAGTTATTAATCTCTGTGTCCTCTGTGTGCTCTGTGGCCAAAAAAACTCTGTGGCTATAAACGTCTTAAATGGAATCCGCCATCAACGTTGATGACCTGCCCCGTCGAAAAATCTATTTTGCCTTCGGCAATTGCACTGACGGCCTTCGCGACATCTTCGGGCTGTCCCCAGCGTTTAATCGGCGTTATTCCATCGGCGATAAGTTTATCGTATTTTTCTTTAACGACGCTTGTCATATCGGTTTCGATAATGCCGGGGCGAATTTCAAATACACCTATCCCGAATTCCGCTAAGCGGTCGGCGTATAGCATAGTCATCATACTGACCCCCGCCTTGCTTATACAATACTCCCCGCGGGCAGGTGAACTCGTATAGGATGACATTGAGCCGATGTTGACAATGCGGAAGTTTCTTTCCGGGAACTCCTTTTGCTGCTCAATCATCCACTTTGCCACAAGCTGCGTAAGGAAATACGGCCCTTTGAGATTTATACTCAGCACCCTGTCGAAACTTTTTTCGCTCGCTTCGAGCAGGTCCACTCGTTTAAGGGGCGCAACGCCCGCGTTGTTGACAAGCATATCGCATCTGCCGAATTCGTCTTTAACCGTTTTCACGAGTGCTGCGCGGTCGGCGTCGCTGCTGACATCCCCACGTAATACGATATAGCGGGTGCCTTTGGCTACAATATCATCCGATGTCTTTTGTGCCGCCATTTCATCCGGCTTGCCATCCGCGGTAAAATCATAATGATTGATAACGATGTTAAACCCGATTCCCGCAAGCTCGATTGCGATAGCTTTGCCTATCCCCCGACTTCCCCCGGTGACGATGGCAACCGGCCCTTTTCCCTGGAGTGATTCTTTTACGTTCATACATCCTCACTTCGCTCTGCCCTGTTTATAAATCGGGCCATATATTTTATTGTCCCGCACGACGCAGCGAGTTTGCGGAGGTCTTCGATTTTTTCTAAATTAAATTCAAACATCGTAGAATCTCTACAGAGTTACAATCGATTCGCCGCGTCTCTTTCCAGAGAGACACCTCAAAAAGCAGGAATACGCCCGACAGGATTCGAACCTGTGACCTACGGATTAGAAATCCGTTGCTCTATCCAACTGAGCTACGGGCGCAAAATTTTGTAACTAACCACGTCTTAACGAGTTACCGAAAGCTCCGTCAAGCGGTATCAGAGAACCGAAACGTCCACTTGGCGCGTTTCTTGGCGTTCACAGGACGCTTGATGGGGCATATTACCACAGGGTAGCTATTGAAACAAGACCTTGACAGTTTCGACAAAATGAAAGAATATAGTTAAAAATATTATCGTGACGACCGGCTCAAACGGATTGAAACGATAGAGCAACGATTGGCCGTTAAATCCAATTAGCGTTTCTTTATCAACGTCACTTTTTTGGATTGAACATGGGACGACATAATTGCAAAAATAGCCCCAGCACAATATATACAGTTATTTTAATACCCCAAGATAAACCCATAAACCAATTAGCCCCATCTCCAAGTTTTCCAAGAATATTATAAAGGAATCCACCGAAAATCCAAATAACCCCGGGAATCAATGCGGCGAGAAAAGAATATACTAACACCCCAAATATCCAGAGTAATTGCTTTATAATTTTATCTGACCCGTTAACCACCGAACCGAGGGGGGCCGGGTCTTCCTGTGGTTTTGGCGGGACTTGTGCGGTTGCCGGCTTCGCTTCCTCTTTCCTGTTTATCCCCATCCATACCTTTTCAAGTTTCTGCCTGTCCATTGGCCCAAAGTCGGCCTCCAACTTATTTGCTATGTCCTCGAAGCTGGTAAGACCTTTGCCCATCCAGTATTTAATGTCTTTGGCTAAATTTATGTATTCTTCTGGGTCAAAGAAAATAGTAGAACCCTTTTGTCTGCGCTGTTCTTTATGATATTCTTTACTCAATAGTTTCTCCTTGCAATCATTATTTTGGCTTTTTCCTCCCATTTAAGCACTCCGTGTTTTACGGTTTACATACTTTGCAGGGACGCCGGCCAGATTTTTCCGCTTCTTCTCTTGTATTGTATCCTACGAGGTTCGCCGCCGAAATCTTTTGCGCCCATCGGCAAGTCGGCCTGTGATATATGTCCCGTTCGCTCGAAGCGACATAGGCGTATTCTGCGGTTTGGCTGTATGTAATATGATTACCGGTCTGATGATGGTTATTGTAAATAACGAAACCCGCAACAGCCAAAACGACGACCACAATTACCGCTAAGATTTTCCCTTGCCTGTCCATTTTCTGTCCCCTAAAATATCCCCTATCTGCCTTTTGCCCCCAGCCAAAGGCGATTATGATTATACCCTTTACAGTTGGACATGCAAGGCGAGATTTACCGCCTTCTGGCCAACATCGCCAAACCGAAGCCGAGATGCTAACTTACTCTGTTACTTTCTTAAAACATTTTGGGCAGGCCAGTTTTAACTTATAAATGTGAAGTCCATCCTGTTCCACTAATTTTCGTCCGCAAATAGAACATATTGGGGTAAAATCTATATCATCATTACTGTTTTGTGGTGCTATACGAGAAACCTGTTCTTTAACATTATCCTTCTGAACAAATTGTTGGTGTTTAATTATATCTTCGGACGGCATTTTATCTTTTGCAGATGTTAAATTGTCGTATGTTTTATCCTTTCTTCCTAAATCAGATTCTTGTTCATTCCAATATTCAAATCGCTTTGTTTTTTGTGCATTTTGCTCTTTTGGGAGAGATGTTATAGAACTGGAATCAGAATAAGGCCACTGGTCAAGAAAACCTTTTGTATTAGTTGTATTTTTATTTTGATACCGCGTCTGAACCGGATTTGTATAGTCATATATTCCTCTACTTTCTTGGTTATGATGGTCGAAAAGATATGACTCCTGAAATAGAGGGTCAATTACAGGTGGTAATGAGGATGTATGCTTTTTTAATAATTCATTATTTTGATAACTGGGTATTTTATTTGTTCCCATCCTTCCCGTATAAGGGTTTACATTCGAATACGTTGACCAATTGTTAGAAGGATTTCCATCAGGACTCGACCTGTAATAAGGTTGCACATAAGTTCCATCTTTACGAGTATAACCATTGACATAGACATCAGCGTTGACGGAGATATTATTTACAAAGAAAGATACGACAAAAATAATTGAGAAAAATAACCGTTTCATTTTTTATCTCCTTCTATGCCTTTTGCCCCCAGCCAAAGGCGAGCGTAATTATATGTTTTCTGATTGTGAAGTCAAGGCGAGATTTATTTTTTTTCTGGCCAACATCGCTGCACCGAGACCGAGCAGCAAGAGCGTGGCGGGTTCAGGGGTAACCAGAATGGTTGCTGATGAGCCGTTGAGTTTAATATCCACCGACCAAGGCGTTCCGTCTATCCATTGGCCGCTCATAATACCTATACCGGTGACCCGCTCTCCAACGAGGTCAAGTCCAGGACTGAGATTGAAGTTCTGTCCGTAGAAGATAACTGTGCTGGTGTCTTGAACGTATAAGTCATTCAAAGCCCCACCAGATATATTCACAGTGCTGTAGGCGCAAGCTGAGAAACTTTCGCTCACAGACCCGCCGAAAATGTTTATGGTGACAGAATCGTTAGCATAGAGGCTGTTCAGAGTCCCATCGGAGATGTCCACATAGCTGGAGTTGTTAGCGGAAAGGTACGTCACAGACCCACCGGAAATGTTAACTACACTGGAGTCGTAAGTGAGGAAGCTACCCATAGACCCACCAGAGATATTAACAGTGCTGTTCTGTCGGGCGTACAAGTCGTTTATAGGATACTCACCGGTTATAAAATCCCCACCGGAGATATTCACAGTGCTATATTCGTAAGAGTAGATGCTATTCACATGCCCGGCGGACATATTCACAGTGCTGTGGTCGTGAACCAAGAGTTTGTTGAATATATTCGCGCCTGAGACAAGGAAGGCACGGCTTGTATCGTGAAGAGTCCCAGTTGGAGTGGTCGAGTTAACTGTAATTTCCTGATTTCCCCAAAGAGTGAAGTCACACCGGCCATTTTGAGCCAGCGGACCGAGAACAGCTAAAAAAACTATGGCCAGACTAAACCTTGTGATAGGATTGTTTTGCTTGAACATTTTCCTCTCCTTTCAAAAACGTTAGACAACTTCTGCGCACAGTGGGTGCGACCATTGTTTGACAGAAAAAACACCGGATTTTCCCTTCTTCTTGTGACTGCCTTCGCCTCCTGCAAAGGCGAGCGCGATTATACTCTTTCCTTTGGGACACAACAAGGGTATTGATTATTTTTGCGATTATCGGCACAATATAGAAAACAAGAATCGGGACGGTGGCTTGCAACCGCCAAGCGGCCCGGGCGCGGTAAGGTTTGGCCTGTCTTAACCTGCTTCGCCCGGACTGGCCAGACAGGTGAATGATGCCGAATATACCGGATTACATAAAGCAACAGTTTATAAAATATAAATATGAAATCGCCAAAAGGGAAGCGAAAAGAGTTTTACGCCATTATAACAAACTGATTCTGGTGCCTACATGGAGAACAAAGAAAAACCTTCAAGACCTTTACGAGCTTATCGAAGAACAAAACAAAAAAGAATTATACCCGGAATCCTTCAAAGATAAATTTAATGAGCTTCTCGATAAAGTTAAATTCTATCAGCGGGAATTGAGAAAACCTGGTAGGAAAGCCAAACAAAATTTTGTCGATATAATAAAGAAGTTAGACCGCGATACACAAATATCGGAACAGCAACAATTAGCATACTATGACCAACAGCGGGGCTTAAAACAGGAAACAACAATGGTATATTTTAAAAAACGATACCCAGACGAAAAATGGTATCAGGGTAAAATTTCAAGATTAATATCAGCACACCTAAAAACCCTCTAAAGTTATCTCAAAATCATTCATTTCCGTCATACTTGACAACAATTTTAAATATTTTTATACATTTTTAAATTAGCCTTTCATTCGCTTATATTGAAGATATAGGCGATTATACACACATAGGCATAATCTTAAAACCCATAGTTAACACGCCGTTTACATATCAAATCAGCGCAAAATACCGAGGATAAAGTTATAGGTTCAATATTGAAAAAGGTTTTGAAAAACATAAGGAGCTTTTTATGAGAAGGTTGGTTACGGCAGAAAGATTGGCAAAAGAATTAAGCGTGGGAATTGAAACAATAGAAGATTGGGGGCGAAGTGGGAAAATCCCGCGAATCCGTATCAGTAGAAAAATTATCCGGTATGACAAAGATGCTGTTTTTACTGCTCTTTCAATTACAGATACGAGGGCTGTCGCCTGTGCCTAACACAGCCCAAAAGTCAAAGCAGCCGAAGCATGATGAACGCCTTTTCTCGCGCGCAGCCGAGGCCGTTGTTATCGGCAGCATAATAATCGACCCGGCTTGTATTGTCCCAGTTTCAAAAATCATCGGCCCAAGTAATTTCGCTTTTGACGAAAACCGAATTATCTATCAGGCATTACTTGACCTGAAAGAAGAAGGAATTGCAATTGACGGGTTTATTGTCCGAAACCGCTTAGAGGAAACGAAACAACTTAAGAAAGTCGGCGGCGTCGAGTATCTCCAAGAGATTGTCAATATACCCACAGCGGCAAACGCAGAATACTACGCAAAAATCGTTCAGGAAAAGGCGCAGCGTCGGCGGCTGGCCGGTTTTTACGATGATACGGGCAAGGTTTTGTTTTCTGACAGGGCCGTTGGCGAAAGCATCGCGACGATTCAGCAGTTGGCCGTTGGGCTGGATGGCGCGGTCGATTTACACGATATGACACCAATTTTCAGGTGCCTTGCCGATATTGCCCCGGAACATGTTAAGTGGATATGGCATGAAAAAATCGCCTTGGGGAAAATAAATCTGATTCTTGGCGACCCCAATACTTGTAAAACTTGGCTTGGCTTGTATATAGTTGCCCGAATTTCGACCGGCGGCAAGTGGCCGAACATGAACGGCGACCCCGATAATTTTGCCCCGTTAGGTTCTGCTATTATCCTGACGGCTGAAGACGGTTTAGCTGATACCATTCGACCCCGGCTTGATGCTATGGGAGCGAATGTAAGTAAAATAATAGTAGTCGAGGGTGTTCGCGAAAAAGATGAAGAGGGTAATCTCCATTCATATTCTTTTTGCTTACGGAATAATTTAACAGCATTGCAGCAAATTATCGACAACGTTAAAGACGTCAAAATTGTTTTACTTGACCCGCTGAGCGGCTTCTTGGGTGATACCGATTCTCACCGGGACGCGGACGTCCGGGGCGTCCTCGCACCCTTGTCTGGTTTTGCTGAGAAAAATGGTATTGCCATAGTTGGTATTCGTCATCTTAATAAAAATAGCGGCGGTAAGGCAATGTATCGAGATTCCGGCTCACTTGCCTTTATAGCCGCATCACGGCTTGCCTGGCTTGTATCCACGGACCCGGATAATCCCGAAAGTAAACGCCGACTGCTCATTCCCATAAAATACAATGTTATCGCAGAGCCGGTCGGCTTGGCCTTTGAGGTGATTGACGGCAAGGTGGTATTTGAGAATGAACCAGTAAACACTACTGCCGACGAAGCGTTAGGCGGCTCGATGGTAGTAGCTCCGAAACGCGAAATGGGTGTTCAATGGCTGAAAGATACTTTGGCCGGAAAAACAATGGCTTCAAGTGAAGTGGAACGGCTGGCAAAAGAAAATGGCATTTCGGCTTGGATGCTGAAAGAAGCAAAAAGGGAATTAGGGGTTGTAAACTATCCCTTAACACAACCAGACAAGAAAATGGCTTGGTTTATGAAATTACCAGAATGAATATCCCCTTAACAAACAATACCTACTACTACCTATTAGTACCTACTACTACCTACAAGTTGAGGGGTAAGTGGAAGGTAGTTGCAGGTAGTAGGTGGTCTATATACAGGACTTTGTCTTTGTCGTTATGACGGAAGCTATTGAAAAACCTTTGTTGTTATCAGCCGAACAGACGGCGGCATTATTGGGAATTGGCCGGACGCTGTTTTATGCGATGCAGTCAAACGGCAAGTTAGGCCCGATGCCGGTTAAGCTGGGAGCGCGTGTCTTATGGAGGCGCGACGAAATTGAAAAGTGGGTATCAGCGAATTGCCCGGGCGCGGAACGCTGGCGGATTATGCAGGGGAAAAATAATGACTAATCGGACAAAAAAGCCGTGCGCCGTTGTCGGAGCGGATAGGGGCAGGGAAGCCCAAAATCCGCCTGTTTTCGGGGTAAAAACGCCAAGTATAACGCCAAGTCGAAAATCGGCTTTTCATAAGTTGTTATTTTGCAACAGCTTAATCAAACAGGGCAACGGTTTATATATCCGATTCAGGGATATTACGCTAACGACATTCAAGACCGTTTTGTTCTCTTGGAAAAGGCCGGGCGACTCGTTGCCGTCCGGCCTGATTTTACCGTGTCGGAAATTTACAGCCACACGGTTGCTTGAAAGTGAGGTTTTTTGATGGCAGGTTACAGAAAAAAAAGCAGCTATTTAGCCAAGAGCATAACGGCCAAAAGCAAACAGCTTTCAGGTCTTAGACAATTCCGCAACAAAGACACAGGCCCAAAGCTGATAACGCTGGAAGAAATGCAAGCAATGGACATTATTACCTTTGCCGTTGATGTTCTGGGCCTGTCATTCACCGAAAGACCTGCACAGGAAACACTACTTAGGGCGTTCTACGGTTTACCCCTGTCTGATGCCCAGATTGAGATTTACAAGCAAATAACGACGAACCAAAGCATTTTTGAGGCAAGTGTTGAGAAGGTTGAAGGTTGTTTTGTTTTAGGCGCACGTTCTGGCAAGTCAACAGCCATAGCTTCGGTTATTGCCCTATATGAGAGTATTTGCAGAGGGCATATCTGGCGGCGTTACCTGAATGAAGGCGAAATAGGTTATGCGATTATCACAGCCACAAGGCAGCAGCAAAGCGAACAGGTCATACAGGCGGCTTGCACACGGCTTTTAGAGAACTCCAAAGCCAAGTTTATGATTAAGGATAGCTTGCAAGCCAGTTTGTTATTGGCGAACGGCTTATGTATCGCTTCTGCGCCCTGCAATTCGACAGCTATGAGGGGAATACCGATTTTTTTGCTGATATTCGATGAGATTGCTTTTTACCGGCTTGAAGGCGTAAAGGCGGACGAGGCGATACATTCGTCCCTGCGCCCGAGACAAGCGCAATTTGAACGGGCAAAGTGTTTGAAAATCAGCACGCCGGCGGGCAAGCAAGGATTGTTCTGGGATGAGTTTTCAGAGGGTTTTCAAGTGGCAGGTCGATTGACGGTTCAGGCGGCGACGCGGGTAATGAATCCGCTTGTTTCGCAGGACTTCATAGACAAGGAATACCGCCGAGACCCTGACAACGCAGCAAGAGAGTTTGGGGCGCAATTTGCTGAAACCGTCGAAGGATTTTTCGCAAGCTGTCAGGATAAGTTAGCGGCCTGTTTTCAATTTGTCGAGGATGTGCCGTATCAGCGAAACCAGACGTATATCGCCGGAATCGACCAAAGCGGGCTGTCGGGGCACGACCGTTTCAGCTTTTCGATTTGTCATAGGCAAAAGGAAGGCGGCGACAGGGTAATTCAGGACGTTTTGCGGGTGTGGAATACCAAAGAGGCCGACGTTGCGCTTGAACAGGTTAAGGGTTTATGTTCTGTTTATCACACTACAAAAGTTTACGGGGACGCATACGCGAGTGGATGGGTATCGGACGGCTTAAAAAAGGTGGGATTAGAGTTTGAGGTATCAGAGCGGGCGGCGGTGATTTACTCAAACCTGAAAACCCTTGTGCTTCTTGGCAGGTTATCTTTGCAGGACGATGGAAATTTACAGAAGGGCTTATTTGCGACACAGGCATACTACGGCAAGTCAAACCAGTTGAGTATCGGCCACGAGCGCACGAGCGAAGGACACGGGGACTCCTCTGATGCAACGGCCAGAGCGATTTATTACGCTTCACAGGATTACACTGTTAAAGATTTAAACGACGATAATGATTATTCCCCGCTTGTTCGTAATTATAGCGGGTTCGGAAATTTGAACAATTACAACCCGTTATCAATTAGAAATTTGTGAAAGGATAAATGAAATGGAAACCGAAACAAAGCAGGTATCATTTTTTTACAATGAGACAATGGCGGCGGATTTTGAAAAAGTGATGACCGAATTTGCGAAGCAATTCGAGCAGGACGTTCAAAAACACGAGGAAAAGGGAAAGCACGTAGAAACGCTTCGGCAACGATTGGAGCAGCTCAGCGAAGCGATTAAGTCGAAGGAATCAAAGCTGGCTCAGTTAGAGATTGATTTTCAAAACAATCTGGATTTGACAAAAGACGATAAATTTATTCAGGAGCGGCAGGCCCTTAGAGATTCTATCCGGGAATTAAAAAATCTGCTGCCTGTGGTAGAATCTCAAATTAAAACTGCCACGATTGAGTTTAGCGGTTCTTGGCAGACGTTGAGCAACAAGGTGAAATTCGGGGCTGGTGTTCCGATAAGAGCGTCCATTGAACCTATCTGGAAGGGACTTTTTGCGGCGATGCAGGCCGACTTCACTTGGGAGAAAATTTCAAAAAAGGTGTGCAGTGAGCGAAAGATTCCGAATGGATTGGGAATCACAAAACCTACGGCGGCACAGTTTGCGAAAAAGTTACGGCAAATTCCCGACGTTTCAGACAATGTGTCTGCGATAAAAATACAGGTTGCGGATTTTGCCGTTCGGCTTGCAGAAATAACGAGATTTTTAACAATTTAATTTTAAGGAGTATTCGATATGTTTAACGATGTTGAATTAAAACAGATGTTCGACAACGGCGATTTTGACGACCCCCATTATGGACGCCCCAAGTGGGAAGATGTTGTCGATGTCAATAATCAGCAGCCGCGTTCTTCGGGTTTTGATTATGAAAAATCTGAAAGAGAATACCAGCAAACCGGCAGGAGTTTCTCTTATGAATATGGCAAAGACGGCAAGCCGATAAAAAAGGATGATTCACCGCCGGGAAAAAAAGCCAGCACAAAGAGCGGCGGATTCAGTTATGAATATGGCCCTGATGGACAGCCAAAGGCAAATTCCGCAGACGAGGGACAAGAGAATAAACCGGAGCATAGCGACGAGACGGGCGACGAACAGGACGAGCATTTACAGCTTTACGACGAAGGCCGGATGGACGAGCTTTCGGAATCTCTTTCAAATAGTGCTTTGGCGGCGGGTATGCCTGAACAGAGCGTCGAGTTTATGCAGAATTATTTAAACAACATTGCGCAGCCGAACGACCCTTTGTGCAGGGATATTATTTCAGTGGTTGCCAAGCATATTCAACAGGCCCGGTCTGCATAGCAAATTATGAACGCAAAGCAAAAAGGAAACCGACAGGAGCGCAAGGCCCGCAAGATTTTAGAGGCGACGGGTTATCTTGTTACCAAAGCCGGGGGCAGTTTAGGATTGTTCGACCTGATAGCAGAGAATCGGCAAAGGGTAAGACATATTCAGGTTAAGTCAAACCGATTGCCAGACCCGGCGGAGCGCAAGAAGATGCTTTCCGTTAAAGGACAGTTACCGCAAAACAGCACTATTGAAATATGGGTGTATTATGACGGACAACGTGAGCCGCGAATTGAATATCTCTAAACACCGAGAAGGGATACTAAAAGCAATACAGGGCTTTTTCGATTGTAGAGCGGAAAACTATTCTGGTGCGAGAAAAGTATATGCTTAACGCACAGGGGGAAGAAAAACAAATGATTCAGTACAAGCGTTCGATTGAGAAGGTTATTTCTTGCTCGATAACCTTATTGGTATTAAACCTGACTATTGCCGTTCCTTTTGTGGTTAATTGGTTTGGTTGTAATTTCAATTTACCCCAGACACCATCGTTGGCATCAAATTTGTGGCAATACCCCTTAACGGCTATGCGCTCCGTTTGTCCGGGAGAAACCTTTTTAGGTAGAGATGGTTCATATCTTCTAAGGTCGGCCTCTCGCCCATCAGGCCACACCAAGCCAATAGAAATCACAGAGCAATCCTTTGAGCCCACATTATTGACTAATAGGTCAAAATTTACTCCTTGGACGTTACCTTCAGGCCGTATGGCGCAATTTACAGGGGGCAGCAACTGGGGTTTGGCGTGGCCCCCGAAAATAGTTAAACAGCCCACGATTATTCCTATAACTGTCCCTATTATTGCGAGTATAGTTGCTATGCCCGTCCAGAAACCTTTCCAGAATTTCAATTTAACCATTGCTGGAGATTCCTTATGAATAAGATTCCCTCTGAATACATATTTTACCAATGGGCATTTTTTATTTTGGCTATCGTAATGACTATATTCGGGATAATCGACTTAATCAAGTGGATTATGAGTTAAGAAATGTTTTTTTTAAAACACAGCAAAAATAATTTAAAAAATGTCACAAAGGTATTGACAAACTTTTTAAGACGTGATAGATTGCAGATATGAAATCTACAATATCAATTCTGTTTTTGAATCCAAAATTTTATGGCTGGGGTAGGTCTATCGGTAACGACGACCGCGCTTATTGTAGAGCGTCATTAACCCCCGGCCACTATTTGAAAGAGGTGTTTTATGAGAATCTACAACCCAACGTATAAAGACAAAGCAAGCGGGGACACAAAGCAAGTCAAAAAGTTTTGGATTGAAACAACAGACCACTTGGGAAAAATTCGGCGGTTTGCAGGATTTACCGACCGAAAGCAGACGGCCAAACTTGGGGAGAAGATTGAAAAGCTGATTGTTCGCCGATTGAATAATGAACCGCCGGACAGGTCTTTATCAGAATGGATTGAAAGCATACCGGCGCAGCTTAGGAATCAGCTTGTAAAAATCGGGATACTCACACAGGACAGGGCTACAATCGGCAAGGCACTTTTAGAGAATATAAACGATTACAAAAAGTCCCTTGAAGCGCGGAATCGAAGCCGACTGTATATCAATGAAACGATAAGCGCAATAAAACGGATTGCCGATGATTGCGGCTTTAACTACTGGACGGATATTTCAGCCGTCAAAGTCGAATCGTATCTGAAAAGCTTAAGAGAAAATACAGAAGAAGAAACAGGGATTAGTTTTCGACGGTCAAACGCTTACCTTACGGCGTTAAAGATGTTTGCTAACTGGATGATAGAACAGGGACGCGCAGGAGAATCCCCGATAAGACACTTAAAGGGACTTAACATAAAATTAGACCTGCGCCACAATCGGCGGGCTTTAACCGTCAATGAGTTTCGCCGATTAAGAGAAACGACAACGGCACAGCCGGAGCGTTTCGGTATGGCCGGGCCGGAGCGGGCCTTGTTGTATCGCTTCGCTGCCGAAACAGGGCTTAGAGCAAACGAATTGAGAACACTGAAAGTATCGTCGATTGATTTTGATAATTGCTCTGTTATCGTCGAAGCGGCTTACTCAAAGCACAGACGGGAAGATAAACTGTCTATTAGGCCCGATACCGCCTTAGAGCTAAAACAACACCTTGCGGGCAAGATACCAACCGCGCAGGCGTTTAATATGCCGGAGAAGACCGCCAAGATGCTCAAAGCCGACCTAAAGGCCGCTGGTATCGCCTACGTTGATGAATCGGGACGCTATGCGGACTTTCATTGCCTTAGGCATACTTGCGGGACATTACTGGCAGCGGCTGGCGTTCACCCAAAGACGGCCCAAAGCATAATGAGACACAGCACAATCGAGCTAACAATGGGGATTTATACGCACACACTAATCGGGCAAGAGGCGCAGGCCGTTCAATCCCTGCCGGACTTGTCCCTGCCGAGCAGCAAACAGATAACGGCGAAAGCAGGATAAAAAACTTGGCGGAAAACTTAGCGTAAATATGCGAAATCGACCGAACCAAAACGAACTGAGACGAACAGCAAAACCCTTGTGGCGATATGGAAACCGCATTTTCGGGGGTATGGGGACAGGTCGAATGAAGATTAGAAATCCGTTGCTCTATCCAGCTGAGCTACGGGCGCAAAACTTTGTAAAGAAAACACTTACAATAAACCACGTCGAACGCCAAAATGACGACTTACAGTCCCACTTACATACGGGACGGATTTTATGTTACCACAGGGCAAAACTCAAAGCAATACTTTGACAACTTAGCGGGATTGCGGGATAATGACGATATGAGAAACACAGAATCAAAGAGGATACCGCACGAAAGAGGGGTTTACTCTCGCGCGTTAAAGGCAAGGAAGGTTTCATCATTGCAAAAGGCGCAGTCGATGATACATATTCGGGAAAACCCACAAGCACAAAAGCCAAAGCTAAAGTGAATTGAAAATTGAATAGTCGGGACGGCGGGTAGCTCCCGCCAAGCGATACGGGGCAGATTGGCTTTTAGATTACCTTTTGTCAATCTGTCCCGTGTCGGCCCGAAAGAAAGGTAATCAAAATGACAACGAAGAACAAAACCCGGAAACACCGCCAAAGCCGACGCGCTCCCCTGATTATAAAGAAAACGACAAACAAAAACACATTCCGCATTAAGGTTAAGGTTATCAAGGAGCTTAACAGAATAAAATCCACAGCCCCGAAATACGCGGAAGAGCTTAACCAATGGATTAAACGTATTAAAGCCCGTGGTTGTTGGCCGGATGAAAGTTTTGTCAATGCGTCGGCGGGTTATTATTGCCCGACGCATCCGAGTTGCATATCGGGCAAACCCGGTGATTGTCGGATATGCGGTATGTCATTCGTGAAACGAGACCCAGCAGACATAGCAAGGTTATATGCCAAAGGAGCTTACGAAGAAATTCAAAAACGTATTGCCAAACAAGAAAACTACGCTGCCTATGGCATAACAAAAAAAATAACAGTCGGCGAAGTGATAAAAATATGGTGCAGTAATCAAAAACTGCGGGATGAGTGTAGATATGATTGGCAATGGTTTATAAACGATATATTTGAGGTTTTACCGCAATGTATTGAAAATCCGTCTGAAACCCCGCTTTTCGACTACGGCCATAAGGAATATCTAATAAATTTTCCAGAGGATACACTTAAGGAGAAGATTAAGTATTATGAGCAAACGCAGCAGAAGAAATACTCTGCTCCTTTGAGCATACCACAATGGGCAGATGTTTTTGACAAAAGCGAAAGTTTAATTCGCAAGTGGATACAAACCCCAGAACCGAAAACATATCATTTTGAACGAATGAAAGAAAGCCCTGAATTGTATCGTTTGCCCTTAGAAGAAGTCCCACCCGAATATCACATGGATAAGTTTAAGAAAATGATAGAAGAACAGGTGCAAATACAACTCAAAAATATCACGCAAAAACCATAATAATTTGCACTTACCCGCACCTACCCGCACCAACATACATTGATTGGGAATCCTTTGGACTATCCACAGCAAAAAGAGCGATATTGTGGGTAGATGTTTGAAAATTCTTACATTTCGGTAAACCGATTAGCGACCCGTTTGGGTTTGTCCGTAAATTATTTGAAAGAACTTGCGGACAACGGCCTAATCCCTTCTCTCGTAGTCAACGAAAAACTACGCTTCAATCCTTCACAAGTGCAGGACGCACTTAACCGACTCGCCGAAAAGAGGGGTCAAAAAATAGGTGGAGTTATCAAAATGCGGGAACACCTATTACATAGGCACAAAAAAGGAATATCAACACAGGGGGAAGCTATATGAGGCGGTCTATAACGTTTTTCTGCTTATCGCCAAGACGAGGGCTTTTTTATGCCTGAAAACCCCGAAAAACTGTTGTTATCAGCCGTCGAGGTTGCGGGCCTTTTGGGTATCGGTAAAACTTCAATTTACGCTTTGTTATCAGCCGGAAAAATACCAAGACCGATTAAATTAAATAGCCGTTCGCTATGGAAAAAAAACGAAATTGAAAGCTGGGTTGCCTGTTCTTGCCCACCGTTAGACAGCTGGCTGATTATGAAAGAGGGGGCAAAATGAGCATTGTAAATTTAGAGGAGCGGCGGAAACACCAGATAAAACTACTCCACGACGCCGAGGAAATCACCATTTTTCGACGGCATTTTAAGGCGTTATCGGCAGAACTTCGGGCCTTTGAGGAGCGGCACAAAAGAGCAGCATTTGAGGGGTTAAAATTGCGTCAGCAGGCGGAAAATCTATGACACTGGACTATATTTTTAAGCCATTTTCAGTGATTCAGGACACGCGGTTATCATCGAGCGAGGCCGATTACCTTTGTCTGATAGCGGTATTTCAGAATAACGGCGGTTGTGTAGCTTCGAACAATTATTTTGCCAGCCGTTTCGGAGTTAAGAGACAGGCGGCACAACGCACTATAAACGGTCTGAAAATCAAAGGGTTTATTACGACCAATGAGGAAAAATCCGGCGGAAAAACAATCAGGCGAACCATTGAAATAATTGATGAGGTTAGCAAGCAAAGGTTATTAAAGGTTAGCAACAAAATGTTGCCATTAGATAGCAACAAAATGTTGCCAATAAACGGCTTGGTTAGCAACGAATCGTTGCCTTTGGATAGCAACAAATCATATACCCATATAATACAAGATAATAATACTACTACTACCGCCAAAAAACAAAAGCCCTTTGTGTATGATGAAACATTCCAAAGGTTTTGGGAAGTTTACCCACGCAAAGAGAACAAGGCGGAATCTCAAAGGCAATGGCGTAAGCTGAAACCGGACGCGGAACTTATCGAGAAAATCATCGGGGACGTGAAACGCCGAAGCCAAAGCCCTGTCTGGCTCAAAGAGGATGGCAAATACGTCTTATCGCCAAAAAATTATCTCCACGACCAAAGGTGGACGGACGAAAAACCCGAACCGAAGCGCGGCGAGCCGGGCTGGCTGCCGGACGAGGCAGAGGTTGACGCGATACTGGCTGAAACACCACAGGGGGCGACAACGTGATAACAAACGATAAAAACACTTTAAGACAGGACAGGACGGCCTTAATTCAAGCATTAGAGGCGGCAGGTGCGAAAATAACCGGCAATACCGTCCGATGTCCGTTTCACGACGACCACAGGCCGTCTGCGGGTGTTTATCGGGACAATAGCGGGATATGGCGTTATAAATGCCAGTCCTGCGGCTTCGGCGGCGACGTTTTCGATGTTCGGGCCAAGATTGCCGGTTCGACGGCGGGAGAGGCGATTAAGCAGGCCGTAAACCCGTCCACAGGTCCGCAAACAAACACCGTCAAACCTTCCCTTACTTTCCCCGATGTTTCATCGGTTAAAAAATACCTCGTTCAAAAAGCCGGAGAAATCGTTTTAGAGCATACTTACGCAGACGCAGATGGCGATTTTTCTGCTATGGTTTTTCGCTGCGAATCGAACGGCCAAAAAACATATCGGCCCATATCCTTAACCGACAAGGGATATGCCCTTAAAGCCCCGGAAGCCCCCCGGAAAATCTATAACCTGCCTGCTGTTGTTAAGGCCGAAAGTGTCATTATCGCCGAGGGTGAAAAATGCGCTGATATTCTTAACCGTTACGGCTTTACCGTAACAACGTCAATGGCAGGAGCTAAGAACGCTAAACATTCGGACTGGAGGCCAGTGGCAGGCAAGGCCGTAACTTTATGGCCGGATAATGACACGGACGGCAAAAGGTATATGGCCGATGTTCAGGAAATTTTACAGGGATTAAGCCCGGCCCCGCGCGTTTCATATCTTGACCCGTCAGTGTTAGACCTTGCCGAAAAAGAGGACGCGGCGGATTTTGTCGGGCAGCTTAACACTATCGGCAAGACAGACCCGGAAATAACCTGCGCTATTGCCGAAGCCCTGAAAAAAGCAAAGCCGGTAAGCGTATCGACGGACATTCAGCAGCGTATCGCCGAAATAAAAGCCGGTCGATATGCCTGTATTGACTGGCACTGGGAAAACCTGAATAAACTTACACAGGCACTACTACCCGGCGCAATAACCTTGCTTGTCGGTAATCCGGGCGCGTCAAAGTCGTTTATGGCGTTAGAGGCGTTTTCCTATTGGGATGAAGCGGGCCTGAAATGCTCATTATTCGAGGCCGAAGAAGATAAAACATTTCACTTAACAAGGGCATTGGCGCAGAAGTCCCGGCAGCCGAATTTGACTGATACGGCTTGGGTAAAAGAGTATGCGTTAGAGGCCGAAAGAATAGCCACAGAACACAGGGACTATCTTGAATCCTTTGGCCGGGCAATAAACGCGAATCCTGATACACAGGTTACGCTTACGCAATTATCTCAATGGGTAGAGACACAGGCAAAGGCAGGTTGCAGGATTATTGGAATTGACCCTGTAACGGCGGCAGAACGCGGCGGCGATGCTTGGGTTATGGACGGCAGGTTTTTACAGGCCGTTAAGAGGACGGCTACGGACTATCGCTGCTCGATTATCCTTGTAACGCACCCCATTAAGGCCGTTAGTTTTCCCGATTTATCGCAGGTTGCAGGTTCGGCGGCATATCAGAGGTTTTCTCAAACTATCCTATGGCTTGAGAGCCACGACACAAAGGAATCGAAGGTAAAAACCAGCGTAGGGACTGTCCCGACAAACCACAACAGGACGCTGCATATCTTGAAGGCCCGCAACGGCAAGGGTATGGGACTTCGGCTTGCGTATCAATTCGACCCGGACAGTTTAACCTTGCGGGAATTGGGTATTATCCTGAAAGACAAAGGGGGTAAGTAAATGACATTCGGACAGACAAAAAAGTCGGGCGTTGTTGTCGGAGCGGACAGGGGCAGGGAAGCCCAAAATCCGCCTGTTTTCAGGGTAAAAACTATAAGTGGGACTATAAGGCCGAAAACGGCTTTTCGTAAGTCGTTGATAAACAAATGCTTAGAGACAATAAGCAACGGATTGAACATCCGATTCAGGTTCATAACGCTAACGACATTCAAGACCGTTTTGTTCTCTTGGAAAAGGCCGGGCGACTCGTTGCCGTCCGGCCTGATTTTACCGTGTCGGAAATTTACAGCCACACGGTTGCTTGAAAGTGAGGTTTTTTGATGGCAGGTTATCGAAGGCGAAGTTCATATTTGGCGAAAAGCGAAACCGCAAAAGCCAAGCAACTATCCGGCTTACGGCAATTCCGCAACAAAGACACAGGCCCAAAGCTGATAACGCCGGAAGAAATGCAAGCAATGGACATAATTACCTTCGCCGTCGATGTTCTGGGCCTATCGTTTGCGGAGCGGCCTGCACAAGAGGTATTACTTAGGGCGTTCTATGGTTTACCCCTGTCTGATGCCCAGATTGAGATTTACAAGCAAATAACGACAAACCAAAGCATTTTTGAGGCAAGTGTTGAGAAGGTTGAAGGTTGTTTTGTTTTAGGCGCACGTTCTGGCAAGTCAACAGCCATAGCTTCAGTTATAGCTTTGTATGAATCAATCTGCCGGGGACATATCTGGCGGCGATACCTTAACGAAGGGGAAATCGGTTATGCGATTATAACAGCGACACGTCAGGCGCAGGCCGAAGCGATTATTCAGGCAAGCTGCACAAGGTTATTAGAAAACAGCAAAGCCGCATATATGATTAAGGAATCGCTGCAAGGCAGTTTACTATTGCAGAACGACCTTTGTATTTCAAGTTTCCCTTGTAACAGCACAGCCGCAAGGGGACTGCCGATATTCCTTCTGATATTCGACGAAATAGCTTTTTACCGGCTTGAAGGCGTAAAGGCGGACGAGGCGATACATTCGTCCCTGCGCCCGAGACAAGCGCAATTTGAACGGGCAAAGTGTTTGAAAATCAGCACGCCGGCGGGCAAGCAAGGATTGTTCTGGGATGAGTTTTCAGAGGGTTTTCAAGTGCCAGG
Organism: Phycisphaerales bacterium; assembly: GCA_003141275.1. Taxonomy (GTDB): domain Bacteria; phylum Planctomycetota; class Phycisphaerae; order Sedimentisphaerales; family Anaerobacaceae; genus Fen-1362. Next base: position 998 of record PLLM01000056.1, on the reverse strand, counting down.
TCGATTGACGGTTCAGGCGGCGACGCGGGTAATGAATCCGCTTGTTTCGCAGGACTTCATAGACAAGGAATACCGTCGAGACCCCGATAACGCAGCAAGAGAGTTTGGGGCGCAATTTGCCGAAACCGTCGAGGGATTTTTCGCCAGTATTCAGGATAAACTGACGGCCTGTTTTGTTCTTGCCGAGGATTTTCCGGCTCAGCGAAACCAGACGTATATCGCCGGAATCGACCAAAGCGGGCTTTCGGGACACGACCGATTTAGTTTTTCGATTTGCCACAGGCAAAAGGATGGTGGGGACAGGGTAATTCAGGATTGTTTGAGGACGTGGAATACGCGAGAGGCCGATGTTGCTTTTGAGCAGATAAAATGTTTGTGTGCTGCTTACCATACAGATAAATGCTATGGAGACCAGTATGCGGCAGGTTATATTTCAGACGGTCTTAAAAAGAGGGGATTAACTTTTGAGGTATCGGAGCGGGCGGCGATTATTTATTCAAACCTGAAAACCCTTGCGTTACTTGGCAGGTTGTCTTTGCAGGACAATATGAATTTGCGGAAGGGCTTATTTGCGACACAGGCATACTACGGCAAGTCAAACCAGTTGAGTATTGGCCACGAGCGCACGAGTGAAGGACATGGGGATGAAGCAGACGCAACGGCCAGAGCGATTTATTACGCTTCACAGGATTACACTGTTAAAGATTTGAACGACGATAATGATTATTCCCCGCTTGTTCGTAATCATAGCGGGTTCGGAAATTTGAAC
>PLLM01000056.1:0-154 GCA_003141275.1 Phycisphaerales bacterium | reverse complement strand
AACGATTGGAGCAGCTCAGCGAAACGATTAAGTCGAAGGAGTCAAAGCTGGCTCAATTGGAGATTGATTTTGAAAAGAACCTGGATTTAACAAAAGACGATAAATTTATTTCGGAGAGGCAGACCCTTAGGGATTCTATCCGGGAATTAAAAAA
>PLLM01000104.1 GCA_003141275.1 Phycisphaerales bacterium | reverse complement strand
CACCGGCACCAGTTTTCTGGGTGCTGGCGTTATTAATCCAGCGCCTAGGGCATTGCGAATCGATTATAAAGGCAGGGCAACTAACGCGGCTAATGTTCTTAGCCCAGGCGGATGTATGTTCCCTATTCCGAACCAGACCGATGCGGGTGATTTGGACAGGATGTATGTGGCGATTGAAGATACAGCGCATAATGTAGCCATTTACCTGAATCCAGATGCCAATGCTCAGCTGAGTGGTAACTGGGCATCGTGGTACTCCGCTCTTACAGACATGAACGACGCCAGCCACGCTGAAGACTCCCATGGCAATGCAACAACTGTGAACCTAAACGCGATAACCGGCTTCGCCATAGGTTTTGGCATACGTGGCGACGCGTACAGCGCCTACGATAACGATGGCTGCGATGTCAACAGCGTAGTGATGTTCGACAATATCCGGCTGTACGCCGCGGCATGTATCCCGTCATATGCACAGGCACAAGGTTTGTCGGCTGACCTGGACGGGGACTGCGATGTTGACATCAACGATTTAGACGCCTTTTCGAACAACTGGCTCTGGGCGGCTGCACCCCAGCACAGCATTACCGCTACGGTGCCCCATAAGGCCCCCGTAATCTGGTATAAGTTCAATGAGAGCTCGGGGGTTACTGCTACCGACTCAGCAAGCGGTCACACTGCCGATGTTTGTGGCGTTGTGCTGTGGGAACCCACCGGCGGCCGTAACGGCGCCGGGTGCATCACACTTAACAGCCTCGCCAGCGACAATAGCCGCGTTGAAGTAAGGGATCCGAATACAGCATTTGGCTTCCTGAACAGCAACGACGGCAGTATCAGCCTTTCTGTCTGGATTAATGCTGATAGTTCTGTGGGCAATACTATGAGCAACTCCTGGGAGTCTTTCTTCACTGTCTATGACTCGAACTGGACTGAGCGAACTTCGTTCTCGATTCCGTGGAGGTGGGGCGACCCGCGCGCCTGGTTCCAATCACAAAGCGGGAATACCATAATGGGCCCTTTAATGCCGGACAACTATTTTGGAGGCCGATGGAACCACTGGGTAGCTATCAAAGACGCCGACTCCAATACAATGCTTGCTTATTGCAACGGCTCACTGGTTGGAACTGCAACTTCAACCACACCGCTCTTTACTCTGCCGGTACAGTCTATCCGCATAGGTATGCGCGGCCAGTCGAACGCCAACTGGGGCAAGTGGTCAGGCAAGGTGCAGGACTTCAAGGTTTTTGACTACGCTCTGAGTGCCGATGAAGTAGCTTATCTGGCAACTGATGGTACAGGCGTTGTAGGATTTATACCGCTGATTAACTCGGCTAATTTCAACAAGGACGGGTCAACATCTCCGAATACAGACGCCAACCAGAAGGTCAATTTTGGCGACCTGGTTATAATGGGAAAACAGTGGCATACGCAGATACTGTGGCCGTAACAAACGCAACTTGTTAATTAGCGTTTTCTTCGGGGCCTGCAACGCCAATTGGACGCCGATTGGGCGGGGCAGGCCCCGCTTATTTTTAGGCATGTGTAAATCTTCATTCTTTTGCTGAAGGTACTCTGCGCCAACGCTAAAACGGTAGAATCGCAACTCTTTTTAGTTCCTTCACGCCCGTATTATATGCCTAAAATGGTGGATGTTAAGCAAAATATGGCGTTCTTTTTTCGGCCTCCCTGCCGCAAAATATAGATTAGCCGCAAAGGAATCGAGGTTATCTCTGTGTCCTGTGGCTAAGGATTATTATGAGCAAACGTACTGGGCCTGGATTCACATTAGTAGAACTGTTAGTTGTTATCGCCATCATCGCTCTGTTGATGGCCGTATTGCTTCCTGCGCTGAACCGGGCAAGGGAACAAGCGAAGATAATAGCATGTCTTGCGAATCTAAAGCAGTGGGGCATTATCGGCTTATCGTATGCGGAGGAAAACAACGGTAATTTATGGAGCGGCGGTGCCAATGGGTATGCCGTTACTAATAGTCAAATCGGGTTCTGGTGGATAGCTCAGCTTAAATTTAAAGACCAGGATTGGAAGAGCAACAAAATATGGTTTTGTCCATCAGCCAAAAAACCAATGTTTAGTGAGGATGGTACACCCACAGGTCAGATCTCTCACTTCAGTGCATGGGGTATTGAACGCAAAGCGGACCTTGCAACTGCCCTGACAAATCTGGCGCTACCGCAATTAAATGAAAACGGAATAGCAGGCAGTTACGGCATAAACGGTTATTGCCTGAACATGAATGGCACTACATTGAGTACAGGGAGCCAAAACTGGAAAACTATAAATGCAAAAGGTGGAGCGACAGTCCCGTTTTTCCTGGAAGCTTTGAGGTATGACGGATGGCCTGTTGAAACAGAAGGAGCTGCACCAGACGCAGATACAGCAGTATGGGGATCAAACGAAATGGCCAGGTATGCCATTAATAGGCACAGGGGATACAACGATGTCCTTTTTCTGGATGGCCACGCGAGGAAAGTCGGATTGAAAGAATTGTGGACACTAAAGTGGCACCGGAGTTTTAATACCAGTGGACCATGGACAAAAGCAGGCATAGCCCTGAGGACCGGAACCTGGCCGGAGTGGATAAGAGGTTATCCGGACTATTGACAAAAACAAACTTTACCACACTAATTCTACACGCCTAAAAAACTACTTACTTTGCACGATAACCTCCGCTGAAGTCAGGCCGTCGCTTTCAGCGATTATGCGAATGTCGCCGGCCTGCCCTGAGCTTGTCGAAGGGGTTTGTCCTTCTTTGGTCCGCAGAATCAGCATCGCTTTGCCGTAGAACAGCTTCCTGTAATCCGCCTGGAACGGCTCATAAGAAAGAGGATTGCCATTATCGACGCCTGCGATTTCAGCGGGGCCATCGACCTTGAACTTAATCAAATTATCAGCCAGCGGACACAACGTGTCATTGGCATCCAGGGCTTCGACAAGAACATAACAAAGGTCTTCGCCTGTGGCTTTCAGCTCTTTTCTATCCGGCGTAAGTCGGATTTTCGCCGGCTCACCTGCCGTGCGCATAATCTCCTGACCTATCTCCTTATCATTCTTATAGGCAACTGCCTTTAGCTCGCCCGGCTCATAATTTACATCGTTGAAACAAAGACGGTACTTGTCTATCGCGCCATAGTAAGACGGCCCCGCTTCTTTTGCCTTGGTCTGTTTGCCTAAAGAATTGCCGTTGAGGAACAACTCTACCGTATCGCCATTGGTATAGACATATACGGGGACATTCTGTCCGATTCTGTCGGGCCAGTTCCAGTGAGGCAGGATATGTATGGTAGTGACATCAGGCCGCCAGTAGCTTTTGTAGAGATAAAAGCGGTCTTTGGGGATGCCCGCGAGGTCAACAATTCCGAAATATGAGCTTCGCGCCTGCCTGCCGTAAGGCGTCGGCTCACCGAGATAATCAAAACCCGTCCATACAAACTCGCCCGCCACAAACCTGTCCTTTTCCATCAAGGCAAACTCACGGTCCGGGATATCCGACCAGATCGCGGAGTTACGGTCGTAGGAATCGACCTGGAACTCCTTTGAATACTGCGTCTTTGAAGTCCGCAAAGGCAGTTCATAAAAGCCGCGTGTGCTAAACGCAGAAGCCGACTCACTGTAAACAATGGGCTTGTTGGGATAACTTTGTCTATACTGCGCATATTTGCGCTGATAGTTCCAGCCCGCCAAATCCAGCGCATCTAACATTTTCTTCTGTGCGACGACCGGCATATGGCAGGCCATACCAATCGGACGCGTCGCATCGTATTTGCGGAAAAAATCGCTCATAAATTTCACCCGTTCCGCCGAAACGCCCTCTGCTGCCGCGGGCTGCGGGTCTATTTCGTTGCCGATTGACCATACGACAACACTGGGATGATTGCGGTCGCGCATCACGAAATTGCGAATCTGTTTTTTGCCGTATTGCTTCAGCGGTGTCGTGTTTGGGTCGAATCTGTCCGCTGTCCTGTCCCACTTGTCAAAGCACTCGTCCCACACGACAAACCCCATCCGGTCGCAAAGCTCAAGCAACTCCGGCGCAGGCGGATTATGGCTTGTGCGAATAGCGTTTACACCCATATCACGCATAATCTCTAATTGACGTTCCATCGCGCGGGTATAAAACGCCCCGCCGAGAGCGCCCTGGTCGTGATGCAGGCACACGCCGTAAAGCTGAACTCGTTTGCCGTTGAGATGAAATCCGTCATCAGCGGTGAATTTGAATTCGCGTATGCCGAATGCGGTCGTATCCGTATCTAAAATATTATCGCCCTGGCGAACGATTGTTGTGGCAGTGTAAAGTTTCGGGCTTGTGATGTCCCATCGCTGCGGGTTTGCAATCACAAACGACTGGTTAACGTCCTGTGCCCCCCCTGCCGGTATTGTAACGCCGTCGGTATTGGCAACTACCTTTAGAATCGTCGCCTTGCTGTCCGGGTCAAGCAAAGTAACCTCAACGCTGACCTCCGATTTGCCCTTGCTGTGATTTTCAATAGTCGAGCGAACATTAACCTTGGCTGACGCGTCGGCCACTTCGGGGGTCGTAATATAAGTTCCCCAGTGCGCTATATGCACCGGCGAGTTTACTGTCATTGTTACCTTGCGGTAGATTCCCGCTCCGGGATACCATCGCGTGCCGTGGTTGCGGGTATCGGCGTAAACCGCGATTGTATTGTCGGCGCCAAACTTCACATAAGGTGTCGCATCGACGCGGAAAGACATATAACCATAATCCCATCCGCCGGCCAATTGCCCATTTATGTAAACCTTCGGAAACGCCATTACGCCGTCGAAATCAAAATATACGCGTCTGCCCGCGTCGGCCTTGTCGAGATTAAAGCTCTTGCGATACCACCCCTGGCCCCACCAGGGCAGTTTGCCGGCGTAGCCATCTTCTTTGGGATTGAATGGCCCGGCGATTGCCCAGTCGTGAGGCAGCCGAACCGCTTTCCACGACGAATCATTAAAATCAACTGCCTGGGCCCCCTTCTGGCCGCCCTTGGCGAACTTCCAGTCACGGTTAAAGTTCACTACCTGTCGTCCGGCTGTACTTTCTCCTGTTTGTATGACGGATTTACTCGCTGGCTCGCAGGATAAACTCAGCGCAAACACAAACGTTACAATCGTTACAATCAGAAATCCTCTTTGCGTCTTCATCTTTTTCTCCGTATTCATGTTGTTTCACAAAACAGGTTACCAAAATATAGAGCACATTTTGCGGGTTATATAATAATGATGCAACACTTTTCCGGCTAAATCCATTGACTTTGGCCTTTCTTTGGCATATAATAAGATAGCCATACTCAAGACCCGCTTCCTGCCAGAGGGTGGTCAGTATTTACCGGCAGACAGCATAGATAAGCAAATAGGAGCAGATATGAGATATATCGCCTCGCTTACGATTGCCTTGATTTTCTGCGCATCGGTCACAGCGGCCAACATAAACGTTACCTATAATATAAACACTGACGCCAACAAGACACCTATCAGTAAATACATTTACGGCGGCAATGGTCAATCCGATACATTTTACACAATACACAGAAGCGGAGGAAACCGACTCACCGCTTACAATTGGGAAAACAACTGGTCTAACGCAGGGGCGGACTGGCTTTATGAAAACGACCAGTTTTTCGGTCCAAGTACACCACCCGGTAAAGCCATAACCGACTTCCGTGATTCCTGCGTTACAAACCATCAAGATTCAATCGTAACTCTGCAAATGGCAGGTTACGTCTCAGCTCCTATCTGGAGGCAGATAAACCTCAATACCGAAGCGGCCCCATCAATTTATTTTTATCCGGTTGTTTTCGCAAAGGGAGCACCATTCTGCAGCCCGCCGGGAAGCCCGAATACTTCAGATGGAGTCGTTTATATGGATGAATTCGTAAACTTCCTTGTATATAAATACGGTTACGCGGGCGACCCAAATGGTGTTAAATTCTATGATTTAGATAATGAACCGGATATCTGGTCAAACGGCAATAAGGGGGCTACTCACCCTGAGGTTCATGTCGCAGACCCTTGTTGTCTTGAATACAAAGACAAAAGCGTCGCTTTAACTCAGGCCATAAAAAACGTTGACCCGAACGCCCAGATGCTTGGTCCGGTCAGCTTTGGATTCAGCGGTTACCTCGATTTCGCGGGAGCATCTGACTGGACAAGTGTGAAAGGAAGTCGTCCCTGGTTTTTAAGTTATTATTTGGACGAAATGAGAATTGCATCGAATGGGGCCGGAAGACGGCTTCTCGACGCCCTTGATGTCCACTGGTATCCTGAAGCATACGACGGTACTTATGTAAACGACAATCCTGATGGCAACAGAATCGTTGATGAGATCGGTAAAATCAAGGTTTACTCAAGGGCAAACCGAACAGCGCGTATGCAGGCTCCAAGAACTCTATGGGACACCAGTTACGTGTATCCCAATGGCGAAGTAAGCTGGATTAATCGATGGTATAGCAGTTATCTGCCTATAATTCCCAAGTTGAAAAGTTCCATAAATACGTATTATCCAGATACGAATCTTGCTATTACAGAATATGATTACGGGGGCGGAAATGATGTTTCAGGTGGAATAGCTTTCGCTGATGTTTTGGGAATTTTCGGCAAATATGAGGTGTATATCGCAAACTACTGGGGAGAACCGAATACTTACATAAATGCCGGATTTAAAATTTATAGAAATTATGACGGAGGCCACTCGACGTTCGGAGATATGAATGTCCTTGCGTCGATGTCAAACAAGGTTGACAGCTCCATTTATGCCTCAGTATTCAATGGCAACAACTCCGAGCTTCACCTTATAGTAATAAATAAGAACATCGACAGCGCTATCACCGGAACATTTAATATCACCAGCTCGCAAAATTTCAGGTCTGGCCATGTCTGGAAATTCGACAATAACAGTTACAATATTACAGAGACCACATCGATAAGCCCTATCTCCAATAATACCTTTACTTACAATATCCCGGCGACAACGGTCTGTCATATTGTGCTTCAGGCCGACCCTCCATCCTGGGATACGACCGGCCCGGCAGGGGTTCCAGACGGTTATGTTGATATTTTCGACCTTGAGGATTTCTGCAATCAGTGGCTGCAAAAGTACATGTTCGGGCACTTTGCCTCATTTGCCCAGGTATGGGGTATGTGATAAGCCGCTTATGGCAAGGTAATATTATTTAGTGGGCTTTTATAAAAACGGATGATTTTAGGTCTTTAAGCAAATTTTGACCAAAATTAACGGGCCACAACATAACTTTAAGCCCTAAGTGCAGTAATTACAATATGTTACAACAATTAAATTTTATTTAATCGCTGATACTGATTCGCCATTATTACATAACATCTTACTAAACAAGAAGTTACACACAATGTTGGCTACTTATGGTCCTAAAAACTTTGCAAAACTACAAAAAAAGCTTGATTTTTCAGTATTGGTCTGATACGATACTTGATGAATAAGGGCTTGGCGGCGTCCGCCGGGCATATATAGTTTCATAAGTATTAACTGTAGTGTTGCTTTTTATGGTGATAAGGAGGAAAAATAATGTTTAGGAAAAGTGTCTTTATTATGCTCTTTGTATGTCTGCTGGCACCCGTTGTTGCTATGGCGGACTACCCGTGGAACAACCAGATGGAATGGCGGGGAACTTCAGACGCAAACTGGAACAGGGCTTCAAACTGGACCGCGGAGGGAACTCTTCCGTGTCCTCCAACAGGGCCGGGCCCAGATTTTTACTGTGCGGTTCTTCCGAACCAGCCGGGCCCAAAACTCGGTTATCCGGATGCTCCCAACACCACATGTTCAATGCTTTCCCTGAATCCCTGGGACCCAGGTCCATGGGGTGGCCAGGACGTTAACATAATAGTCACCGCGGACGCCCAGGACATCAACTGTGGTGCGGCCATTCAAATCGCCTCCCAGTCTGACTATGACGCATACTTAGGCGGCTCCACCCTCAGACAGAGGGCCATCCTCAACGTGTATGGCGGCACAGTCCGAACGCCAAACCAGAACGGCCTCACAGGCAACTTGATGGGTATTACAATCGGTGGAGGCAGCTCCGGCTTCGGTATGTCCTATGGCGAGCTGAATATATATGGCGGCGAAGTCAACGTCCCCAGACTCGTACTCCAATTCGGCCAAGTCGGCCTTTATGGCGGCACTCTGCAAATCTGCACTGACTCGAACTTTGGTCTGAGCACGGCTCACCCCTTAGCAGCGTTAAACAAAATTAAAATCAATGGCGGCACGTTTATAATTTATGGCAAACACGATCTCGATATTAACACTCTTAGGACGGGCGGCTTCATTATCTGCGAGCGAGGCACACTTAGAGACCCCGTCTTTGCTTATGACCCCGTCACTGACGCTAATTGGACAACACTCATAGCCGATGTCAACTTATGCGCCTGGAACCCAACACCGGCCAACGGCGCAACAAACGTTCATTACAAATATAATTCCTCTGATCCTAATGATCCCAACAGCGTTACGCTTAGCTGGAACGAGAGTACGGCGAGTACTCTTTACCCCATTGATGCAAATTACGATGTGTATTTCGGGACGAACTATGTCAATGTCAATACTGCAACAAGGGATAATCCGCTTGGCGTCTACAAGGGTTCCGCATATAACAACGGTCCTGACCCTTGCGACCCGTGCAGCTTTACCATCAAAGACCCAAATAAATTTGCTGTCAATACCCTCTATTACTGGAGAGTTGACGAAAATAGCGTCAGCGACGGGTTTAAGAAGGGCTTAGTCTGGAACTTCAAAACCCATGACGGCAAGGCCTACAATCCCAAGCCGGTAGACGACTCAAACGTCAGACCACTGGACGCGTCGTTGCGGTTA
>PLLM01000024.1 GCA_003141275.1 Phycisphaerales bacterium | reverse complement strand
GACAAGTTCGGGCACGGCTTTTTTGATTTGGCGGATAGCGTCCTGCACCGCGCCGTCTTCCGACCAGGCCTCGGAGCCGGTTTTATCTTTCTTATCAGGCAGGCCAAAAAGCAAAACAGCGGGGATGCCAAGTTTAGCGACCTCTTCGGCTTCTTTGACAATGGTATCAGGCGAGAAGTGGAAACAATCCGCCATTGATTCGATTGGCTCTTTGAGGCGGTTGCCCTTGCGGACAAAAAGCGGATAAACGAGGTTATCAACCGTTACCGTCGTCTCGCGAACCAGCCGACGCATCGAATCGGTAGTTCTGAGCCGACGCATCCTGTTATTTGGAAAAGCCATAATCGCACCCTAACCAATTGATTATTTTCTTTCGACAATCAATCCTTGACTCATCCGAAACCTGTTATAAAATAACTGCCTGAAGCAAAAATTGAAAGACCTTTTCAGTACTATAAAATAAGGGAGATGAGTATGTTCGAAGAACAGCCACAGCAGGAGCCGTCGTCAATAACAGGGTTCAGGGTCGTATTAGCGATAATTTTTATTGCGATGGCGATACCATTAGGCGTCTGGGTGCTGGCTATCGTTAACGATACAATCCACGGCACGAATACGCCAGCGATAGTAGAAAAAATCATCCCCGCAACAGGCATTTCCTACGATATAAACACACCGACGGGCAAATTAGAGCTGCCGAAGCCGCTGTTCACAGGTATGCCTTATTTCATTCTTTATTTGTTCCTTCTAATACCGACGACAATGGCAATAGCCCTTATCAAAGGCAGTGTAGCGCTGCTCAATCCCAGTTTGAAAAGTCAGATTCGGCAGCTTACTGAAACAATAAAAAAATCTTACGCCCAGAAACCGTAACGGCGCAGAGCGTAACTATCTACAATCCGATTTCGGCGTTTGTGAGATAGCAATCGGGTTCTAATCGCCAGTTTTTTATGTCGGGGTCGGGACCGAGGAAGCGCAAGTTGCCCTTGCATAAATCGAACCATTTGCACTTGAGGCAGCGTTTGTCGGCGAACTTCGATTTATTGCGGAGTTTTTGCAGCACCGGCTCATCAGGATTAGTCCAGATTTGTTTGAAGGTTTTCTGGGTGACGTTGCCTAATGGGTAATTTCTCCAGAACTGGTCGGCGTAAACGGAGCCCTCCCAGCCAACTGAGGAAATTTTTTCGCCTATGCGGTTGCCGCCGTTGGATAAAAGAAGCTGTTTTTGCTGGTCGGTATTTTTCCCCTGCTGCTGCATTTTTACGAGCAGGTACGGCCCGTCGGCGTGATTGCCTACTGTGAGAACTTCATCGAGAAGACCTTTTGAGACAAAATCGGCGGTACGTTCAAAAATCACGTCCATAACCCTTCGAGTATCGGTCGAAGAAACGACCTGCGATTCAATATCTTTTGCCCTGCCGGACCTTATGAGGTGATAAAAACAAACTCGTCTTATGCCGTTATCTTTGCAAATATCGAAGACGGCGGGGACCTGCTCTTTATTGGAATTGCTGATTGTAAAACGCAGGCCCGTCCGCAGGTTCGCTTTTCTGCAGTTTTCAAAGCCGGTCATAGTCGCCTTGAAACAGCCGCTTGCCTGGCGGAAACGGTTGTGAAATTCTTCGGGGCCATCGATTGAAATTCCAACATAACTGACGTTAGCATCAGCAATTTTTTGGGCTGTGTCACTATCGATGAGTGTGCCATTGGTTGATATGACGGTTCGCAAGCCGATGCGTTTTGCCTCTGCCATAAGCTCAAACAAATCAGGCCGCAAAAGCGGCTCGCCGCCTGAGAATAATACCACGGGGGCATTTACTCCGAGAACGTCATTGAGGAGCTTTTTGGCCTGGTCGGTGGAAAGCTCGGTATCGCGGCGGGTCGAATCGGAGGCGGCGTAGCAGTGAAGGCAGCGGAGATTGCAGCGAGAGGTACAGTTATAGACAACAATGGGGCCGACGGAATCTCTATTGCCGTAACGCAAATGGTCGGATTGCCCCGCGAGGCCGCAATATAGTTTTGAGACGTTTATCATTTAGTTGTTCGCAACTCGTGCTGTTCGATAGCAGCAAGCAGGCCGTCAAATGTGTGCTCAGAGGCCTCGACTTCAACCTTTACGCCAAGCTCGGCAAGTTTTTTCGATGTAACCGGGCCAATGGATGCGGTCTTCACACCGCTGGATTTTATGAAATCAGCGGGAATCTGTTCAAAAAAGCAAGTCGCCGCGAACGGGCTTGCAAACGTAATCCAGTTGACGTTTTTTTCAGTGAGCATCTCGGAAAATATTTTCAAATCGCACAGGTTCTTCTCGTGGGTATAGACGGGGACATTATCTACCGATGCGCCGGCGGTTTCGAGTAATTGCGGCAGGTCATCGGAGGCGATTCGTGAACGCAGAAGAAGAACTTTTTTGTCACTAAGGTTTGTGAATTCGATAAGCCCCGCGGCGAGGTCTTTGCTTGTAAAGGCATTGGGGACAAAATCAGCTTTGAGGCCGAAGGCAGCGAGCGTCTCGGCAGTCCGGACGCCGATGGCGGCGATTTTTGCTGAGCCGAAGACGCGGGCGTCCTTGTTGAGTTTTGCCAGCGCCGCGAAGAATGTCTCGACGCCGTTGCAACTGGTGAAGATTANNGTAAGCGTTTTGATTTTAGTAACGGGCATTTCAATGGTAACAGCCATCCTGGCTGCGATTTTAGCGGCGAATTCGGCGTTACCGACGGCATCACGGGTAACTACTATGGTCTTCCCGAACAAGGGCAATTCAGCGAGCCAGTCGAGGCGGGCATCGCCGGCCGCAGTCGGGCCAATGAAAACAAGCGCGGGCGGCGTGATTTTATTTTTGGCGCAGCTACCGGCGATTGTCGCCAGCGTCGCTTTTACGAATTTCTGCGTGGGCAACGTCGCATCGGCAACGACGGCGGACGGCGTTTCAGGGGACATACCGTTTTCGATGAGCAAGCGGGTAATATCGTCGAGGTTTTCCATCCCCATATAAAAGACGATTGTGCCGGTGAATTTGGCGAGCAGTTGCCAGTCGATGCCTGTCTGCTGTTTTCCTTCGGCTTCATGCCCCGTAACAAATATAACTTCGGAAGCAAGCGCCCTGTCGGTAAGAGCGATACCCGAATAACAGCTCGCGGCAAGCGCGGCGGTAACACCTGGAACGACCTCGAAATCAATCCCGGCCTGGGCGAGAACCGCCGCCTCCTCTGTCCCCCTGCCGAAAATATACGGGTCGCCTCCTTTAAGGCGAACGACGGATTTACCCTCGCCGGCTTTTTGGACGAGCAGATTATTAATCTGCCCCTGCCTGAAGGACTCAGGCCCGACACGTTTGGGAACAGCGAGCAGCTCGGCATCGGGACGGGCGTAATTCAAGAGGGCCGGATTGGCGAGTTTGTCGTAAATGACGCAATCGGCGTATTTGAGTAATTCCAGGCCGCGAACCGTTATCAGGTCCGGCCTGCCGGGGCCGGCGCCTACCAAATAAACCCTGCCTTTTTTATTCGTCACATTCATAATGCTCCTAATGATACGGATTCAAATGATTGTATTATATCCCTTTGGGCAGTAGAATATAATCCCTAATTATAATGCGGAGGCACAATGGAAAACCAGATTGATATATCAGTAGAGTTCGCGGGGCTGAAATTAGCCAATCCGGTGTGGACGGCATCGGGAACGTGCGGCTACGCCGACGAACTGGGCGATTTTATGGACGTCAGCAAACTCGGCGGGTTCATCACCAAAAGCGTTACAATAAAACCCAGGCAGGGAAATCCAACGCCAAGGATAGTCGAAACCGACGGCGGGATGCTCAACGCCATAGGGCTTGCCAACGTGGGGGTCGATGAGTTTATCGCGGAAAAGCTGCCCGCGATTGAAAAAATGTCCTGCGAGGTATTTGTGAATATCGCCGGTGAGACGATTGAGGATTACGTCGCAGTCGCACAACGTCTTTGCGAACAGAAAGCGATAGCTGGTTTCGAACTGAACATCAGCTGCCCCAATGTCAAGCAAGGCGGAATCACCTTTGGAACTAACCCGGCGTTGGTCAAAGAAATTACATCCGCGGTCAAGGCGGCCTGCGGAAGTAAAATACTGATGGTAAAGCTCACGCCCAGCGTTACGGATATAGCAGTAACCGCAAAGGCCGCCGTTGAAGGCGGAGCGGATGCGCTCAGCTTAATCAACACCTTTACCGCGATGGTCATAGACATTGAAACGCGCAAACCCGTGCTGGCAAATCGCACGGGCGGCCTGTCAGGCCCAACGATAAAGCCGATTGCCGTCTATATGGTCAACAAGGTCTTTAACGAAGTAACAAAGGGTACACAGATACCTATTCTTGGTATGGGCGGGATAAGGACCGCCTCGGACGCAATTGAATTTGTTCTGGCGGGCGCAACAGCCGTCGCGGTGGGAACATCGAATTTCGTCGAGCCAAACTGCGCCGTTAAAATTATCGACGGCATTCACAAGTATTGCGACAGCCACGGGGTAGCTGCCATCAGGGACCTCATTGGGAAAGTTGAATGAGAAAAATGACTAAAATCAGCGTTGCACTGGCGATATGGTTTGCCCTTGTTTGCGGCACAAGCGAAGCAACCGAAAAAATTACCCTGACCGACTTATCGGCGTGGCGGTCAAATCCGGAATGGAGCGTCGTCGGGGACGCCTTCGAGCACCCGCGCAACGAAAACCTGCTGTCTGTGAGGGAAGGCACGGGTACAATAGTCAACGGGCGAAAAGCCAAAAGCCCGCCGCTTGTGAGCATACAAGAATTCGGTGATGCGCGGATACACGTTGAATTTATAATACCGAAAAGCTCGAACTCCGGCGTGTTCCTCCAGGGCCAATATGAGATTCAGATATTAGACAGCTGGGCCGATTCAAATGTCTCATATCCCGGTGGCGAATGCGGAGGCATATACCCTCGCTGGGATGAAACGCGGACGGTAAAACCATACGACGGCCATTCGCCCTTAGTGAACGCCTCACGCCCGCCCGGCCAGTGGCAAACCTTTGATATTATCTTTCGCGCAGCCATGTTCGACAGCGAAGGGAAAAAAATCGCCAACGCCAAAATCGTAAAACTATGGCTCAACGGGACACTTATACACAAAGACGTAGAGCTGACCGGCCCCACCAGAGGCAGTTTCAAGCCCAACGACCTCGCCAGGGGACCGCTTGCGCTGCAGGGAGACCACGGACATGTGGCGTTTCGAAATATATGGGTCACACCTCTTGAACCGGACAAAATGGGACTGACCAATCCTTTTTTCGCGATGGATACAGGCGTCGTTGACGAATCGCATAAGTCAGCCAAATCGCAGGTCGATATGCTCAAAGAGCTTGGATATGCCGGCATAGGATACTGGGAAAGAAATCCGGCCAATGGCACCGCCGGCCTTGCCGAAATGCTCGGTGAACTCAATAGAGCAAATCTCAAGGCGTTCGGGGCGTATTTTACGATAAAACTCGAAGAGCCGGCTGAAAAGTACACGCCCCTGATTGAAGACAGCATCAGATTGCTGAAGGGCCGCAAATCGACAATTTGGATAGCGATGACCAGCGACGCACAACCAAAGTCGGCAATCAGCGGCGATGAGCAGGCGGTCGCAATAATCAGCCGGATAGCCGACATTGCCAATAAAAACGGTGTCGCCGTCGCCCTATACCCCCACGAGGACTTCTGGCTCCAAAAGATTGAAGACGCGGTGCGCGTCGCGGAAAAATGCAATAGGCGCAACGTCGGCGTCGTATTCAATTTGTACCACTGGCTCAAAACCGACAAACCCGCGAATATGGAAACGGCGGTGGCCAAGGCGATGCCTTATTTGCTCGTGGTAACAATAAACGGAACGACGGAAACGGGGTCAATAGAAACACTGGACCGCGGAACATTTGACGTTTACAGGTTTTTAAGAGCGATAAAGCAAGCCGGTTTCACGGGCCCCGTAGGATTGCAGGGCCAGGGCATAGGCGGCGACGTCCGGGAAAACCTCAGACGCTCGATGCAGGCCTGGCACGAATTTTCGCAACGGCTGGCGGCAGAAGACGCTGAAAACCTTTAGGGTTTACTACAGGAAAGTCCCCTTAAATCTCGGCGCCAATACCCCTCTAAATACCTTGCCAACAATGGAAAAATATGTTAGTTTGGAGTGATTGGCAATTGCTTCCGGATATAGTCAGAGGATTAGAGGGAAGGTATGCAATGCTGGTTTTTTACAGTATCGTTTCAGGCCACACACCATTCGGGGCTGGGGTTAATAAGCCCCGCAGGTGCCAATGCCATCGCTGGACTGGCAGGGGAAATCGCGTTTAATCCCCTAAAGCTCCTTCTTCTTGTGATATGGGTATATCTGGGGTTATACTGCGTCCAGCGGGTGGAATTCAGCCTCGTAGTGCCCAAAAGCAGGAAGCCGGTCGTGAATATCCTCACGCTGATATTCGGCCCGATACCGCTGCTGATGTTCCTGATAAAAGACGTTCTCAAGACGCCTCTCCCAGAACGAGGAAATTTTTTCGAGGCGCTAAAGGACCGGCTGACAACAATAAGCGACACCATAAAGTCCTCAAAACTTATGGGCGGCTCGAAAGAGAGTTTAATAAAACTCATGGATTCATCGGGCACCGAGCTTAAGGAACTATACGGCCACGGCAAAATTCGACGACAGGACAGTCACATCCTCGATTTGACCGAAAAGATAATCTGGGACGCCCTTCAGGACAGGGCAAGTGATATCCTTATAGACCCCAAAAGCGACTCCGTTTACATCATAAGATTCCGCGTGGACGGCGTCCTCCGAGAGGTTGACCAATTAGACGGCGCCACCTGCCCGGCCGTAATAAACAGCATCAAGGCCATATCGAATATGGATATCTCCGAAAGGCGCAGGCCACAGGACGGCGCATTCGTCGCCAAAATACCCGACGGAACAGTGTCATTCCGAGTGGCAAGCGCAGGCGTCCTCAACGGCGAAAAACTCTCGATAAGAATCCTCAAACAGGACGCCAGCATGTACACGCTGGAGAGCGTCGGCCTGACCGAGAAACAAAGAACCATCGTCGAAAACGGCATCCGAAAACCCTCCGGTATGATACTCCTGTGCGGCCCCACCGGCAGCGGCAAGACAACCACGCTTTACGCGATGCTCAATAAAATCGATTTTTACACCCGAAACGTCATAACCGTCGAGGACCCCATCGAATACGTCCTGCCCAACACAAGCCAGATTGAGGTCAATGCCAAAGCGGGGATAACATTCGCCAAGTCGCTGCGCAGCATCCTCAGGCAAGACCCGGACGTGATAGTCGTGGGCGAAATTCGCGACGAGGAAACGGCGATAATCGCCCTTCAGGCCTCCCAAACCGGGCACATAGTCCTGGCGACCATCCACAGCAACAGCACCGCTTCGGCCCTGATACGACTTCTGGACCTGGGGGTTACGCCCCTGATGCTGGCGACGGGCATTAACCTGATTGTCTCCCAAAGATTAATCCGTCGGCTGTGCAAATATTGCAAAGCCCCGGCTAAAATGAGCCGGGAACAGATAAGAATCTTCGAAAAAAAGAAAGTCAACTACGCTAACATATACGACCCGGTCGGCTGTGAGCAATGCTATGGAACCGGATATTACGGCAGAGTCGGAATCTACGATATACTTACCCTCGACGATGAGATTAAAGCCGGGCTGGCAAACAATAAACTGCCGATTGAAAATCTTAGAAAAGAAGGCGACCAGCGGGGCAGATCAAATCTGCAAAAGCAGGCCCTGCTGAAAGTCGTAACCGGCGTAACCAGCATCGATGAAATGAACAGGGTAGTTGGATAATCCTATGGTATTCTGGATAGGCATATTGGTAGCGGTCATTTTCGCGTACTCGGCGATAAAGCTGGGCTTCTACCACGCATGGACGATGCTGTTCAACTTCGTCATCGCCGTGTACGTGGCGTTGCGCATAAGCCCCGCGGTTGAAGAGTTTTTGCCTGCCGCGATGGACGGCGGTCAATACAGCAAAACGATGGCGCTGCTGGCGACCGGGCTGGTAACATTTCTGATTTTGCATGGTATCGCATACACCCTGCTCATCGGCCAGTTCGAAGTAACCTTCCCTCGCATTGTGAACACCCTCGGCTCCGGCATTGTCGGATTCCTTGCCGGCTTTTTAATATGGAGTTTCGGAACGCTCATTGTCTGCACCACGCCTTTCTGCCAGCAACAGTACGTAAAAGAACTCGGCTTCGAAACAAAAACATTCCAGGAAGCCAAAATGCAGCCATATCTTGTCTGGTGGTGCAGCTTTTTGGATAAACTCGTCGCATCAGGCAATGGCCCCGTCAGTGCGGAGCAGACAATCAAGGACTTGTTGATAAAGCCGGCAAAGAACACCCCGGCGAATGTCAAACCCGGAACCGCTTCGCTTCAGCCGATTGAACCCAATGATGCAAATAAACCGTATGGCCCCAACCAGCCCCCCGCCGCGGAATCAAATACCGCCATACCGCCGTAAGGCAACTTTCGATTCCGCCTATGGCGGGCTGACACTGTTTTTTTAACCACCAAGACCCGAAGACACAAAGATAATTCTTAGTGACTTGGTGCCTTAGGGGTGAAAAATTTACTTGACAATTTGGGCTATTTGCGTAAGTTGATAAAGGCAGCAGGGACACACATCTATGGAGGATGGCGTTTTTAACACACTTTTATTCACTGTGGCGGACTGGATGGGATGAAAAATGAAAAACACACACCTAATCACACTCGTGGCATTTCTTCTTACGGCGCAGGCAACCACCGCACAGGCATTTAACGTCGGGGATCGAGTCCAAGCGAATGGCGGCTACACCATCAGAACATCCGCGGCGGGTGCAAGCACTGGAT
This sequence comes from Phycisphaerales bacterium, assembly GCA_003141275.1. Lineage (GTDB taxonomy): Bacteria > Planctomycetota > Phycisphaerae > Sedimentisphaerales > Anaerobacaceae > Fen-1362. The sequence continues at coordinate 3,385 of PLLM01000024.1, read as the reverse complement.
ACACAACAGTGAGTGGCACAAAAGGAACAATCCTTGCGGGCCCTACCTATGCAGCTTTATCGGGTGTTTACTACTACTGGTACAACGTGAACTGGGACAGCGGACAGGATGGGTGGAGTATTGAGGCGTCCATGACATTGCTTGCTTCTACGCCCACAATCACCAGCATATCGCCGAATCCTGTTACTGGTTCAAATAGCGGGCAAACGCTTACTGTCTATGGGTCTGGTTTCGTTAGCGGAGCGCAAGTTAAGTTGGCGTGGCCGCCTAGTGGCAGCGCAACGCTTTCAGCAACATTCATTAGCAGTTCACAACTTCAAGTCACTGCAACCTTTGGAAACGATCCATCCTCATGGACTGCGCAGGTGATAAATCCGGGTTCAGTAACTTCATCTACCTACGGATTTACTGTTCAAGCTCCTACACCTGTCATTCAATCTTTGTCACAATATAGTGCTTCGGCTGGTGGGTCAGCCTTCACATTAACCGTCAATGGAGTCACTTTTAATCAAAGTTCGATTGTGCGTTGGAATGGAGCAAATCTGACAACAACGCCTGTTGTAAGTGGCGGCGGACTTACCACTGCTTTGAATGCTCAGGTTCCGGCAAGCGACATTGCTTCGGCGGGAACAGCAACGGTAACTGTTTATAATCCAAGTCCGGGTGGCGGCACATCGAGTGGAGTCAGCTTTACAATCAATTCGGTCAGCCCAACAATTACCAGTGTTTCCCCGAATCCTGTTACTGGCTCAAATAGCGGACAAACACTTAATGTCTATGGGTCGGGTTTTGTTAGCGGAGCGCAAGTTAAGTTGACGTGGCCGCCGAGTGGCAGTGCAACGCTTTCAGCAACATTTATTAGCAGTTCGCAACTCCAAGTCAGCGCAACTTTTGGGAACGATCCATCCTCATGGACTGCGCAGGTAATAAATCCGGGTTCGGTAACTTCATCTGCATATGGTTTTACTGTGCAAGCTCCTGTTCCCGTCATTCAATCATTGTCACCAAACAGCGCTGCTGCTGGCGGGTCTGCTTTCGCACTGACGGTCAACGGAAGCACATTTGACCAAGGTTCTGTTGTGCGTTGGAATGGAGTCAATCTGACAACGACACCCACAGTGAGCGGTGGCGGACTAACGACAGCTTTGACCGCCCAAGTTCCAGCCAGTGATATAGCCTCAGCAGGGACAGCAACAGTAACGGTTTACAATCCAAGTCCGGGTGGCGGCACATCGGCGGCGGTGACCTTCACCATAAACAGCGTAGGCCCCACAATCAGCAGCGTCAGCCCGAATCCGGTGACTGGCTCAAATAGCGGGCAAACGCTTACGGTCTATGGGTCTGGTTTTGTTAGCGGAGCACAAGTTAAGTTGACGTGGCCGCCGAGTGGCAGCGCAACGCTTTCAGCAACATTCATTAGTAGTTCGCAACTCCAAGTCAGCGCAACCTTTGGAAACGATCCATCCTCATGGACTGCGCAGGTGATAAATCCGGGTTCAGTAACCTCATCTGCATACGGTTTTACTGTGCAAGCTCCTGTTCCCGTCATTCAATCATTGTCACCAAGCAGTGCTACTACTGGCGGGTCGGCGTTCACACTGACGGTCAATGGAAGCACTTTTGACCAAGGTTCTGTTGTGCGTTGGAATGGAGTCAATCTGACAACGACACCCACAGTGAGCGGTGGCGGACTAACGACAGCTTTGAATGCTCAGGTTCCGGCAAGCGACATTGCTTCGGCGGGAACAGCAACAGTAACTGTTTATAATCCAAGTCCGGGTGGCGGCACATCCGCAGGTGCAACTTTCACAATCAATGCGTCAACTTCAACTCGCGCATTTGGTGTGGATATATCGCACGTTCGAGGAACTATTGATTGGACCAAAGTTTTTTACGACGAACAAAAGTTTGCTATTATTAAAGCCACCGATGGTTATAGAGCATCCCAAACTCAGCTGATGTTCACAGATCCATGTTTCTCAACGTATATACCTGCTGCGAAACAAGCTGGCTTAATAGTAGGTGCCTACCACTTTGCTCGACCGTACATAAACTCGGCGAAGGACGAAGCTGACTTTTTTTTGAGCGTAGCGGGGAATTATGTCGGGGCAGGTTATTTGCCGCCTGCGCTTGACATTGAAGATCCCGAAGACGATCCGCCTCATAATCAGGTTTCTAATATGACGGCTGCTGCACTTTCCCAATGGATTAGGGAATGGTGTGCGGAAATAGAAACCGTTAAACATGTAAAGCCAATGCTTTATATGACGCCGTGGTTCACGCGAAACTTGATTGAGTCTGATATTGCTCAATACCCACTTTGGATCGCTTATTACGAAAATCCACCGGACGTGAATCCTTTGCCACTCGGACCATGGGGAACTTCATGGACTTTCTTACAGTATTCTGAGGTGGGACACATAATTGACGACGCAGTGCAAAATCCCCCAGAACTCCTTGACGTGTACAATGGAGATTTAGTCGCTCTCAACGCTTTTGTGAACGGTGGAACCACAGGCGACAATACTCCGCCTACAATCAACGCATTCAACGTGAGTCCTAGTTCGACCACACTCGGTCAGGGTTTCACGGTCAGTTACACGGTTTCTGACGCTGGAGGTTCGCATCTCAAGCAAGTGACTCTTTGGCGGGCTAACGTAGATGGTACCGTAAATGATCCTAGCTGGGCACAAATTGGAAGCACGATTCCTCTATCTGGTGACGGGCCTTCCAGTGGTAGTTTCCCCACCGATATACCATCAGCGGCTGGAAACTACTGGTATGGCATTCATGTCAACGATAATGCAAACAATTATATGAACGAACGCGTTGCCGGGCTTGGCCCAAAAGAAGTTACGGTTACGTCGATAGATACGACACCTGATCCGTTCACATTTACGGCCCAGACCGGGGTGGCATTGAACACAACGGTTACGTCGAACACGATTACGGTGAGCGGGATCAATTCCGCCGCGTCTATAACAATAACCGGTGGTACTTACTCGATAAACAGCGGGTCATACACAAGTTCAGCAGGAACGGTAAATAATGGCAATACGGTAACTGTCAGGCAGACATCCTCAGGCAGCTATTCGAGTACAACCAACGCAACATTGACAATAGGTGGGGTGAATGGCACGTTCAGTGTGACAACGCAGAGTGCACCCGTAGATACAACGCCTGATCCGTTCACATTTACAGCCCAGACCGGAGTGGCATTGAACACAACAGTTACGTCGAACACGATTACGGTGAGCGGGATCAATGCAGCCACATCTATAACAATAACCGGAGGAACGTATTCGATAAACGGCGGATCATACACGAGTTCAGCGGGAACAGTGAATAACGGCAATACGGTGACTGTCAGGCAGACATCCTCAGG
>PLLM01000086.1 GCA_003141275.1 Phycisphaerales bacterium | reverse complement strand
CTGTCAACATACAAGAGCACAGATTACACAGAGGTTTCGGCCAGCTTTGCGTTTTCGGTAAACGTTCTTCTCAAAGCAAGCTTTTACAGAACGCATTACCTTCACCCGCAAGGCCAATTACATTGTCCTCATTTATAAGCCGGCCGAAAGAGGGCCTCCATTTTTGAAGCTGAACTAATTACGCGATGATGAATTTTTGCAGAATATTCGCAAGTTTTGGCAAGTTGCGGGTGTTGCATTCCCATACTATCATGACTGCCCAGCCCATTTTGTGTAATTCTCGACAAACTCTCTTATCCCGTTCCTTGTTGCCATTGAGTTTCGTTTCCCAGAAAGTTGTTCTTGTGGCCGGGCGAACCCTTCCATATTTGCAGTTATGCCTGTGCCAGAAACAGCCGTGAACAAAGATGATTTTTTTGTATTTGACCGGCTCAATCGGCGGGGCAAGCCCCGCCCTACAACTATCTACGACTCTGAATTGCGCCCTTGTTGAGGATGCAAAGTGCTTGCGTAAAAGGAGGATTTTCACGAGAATATGATTCGCAAGAGGTTTCTATTTCCTTAAAAAGATTGGAGTGCCGCAGGAATGGATAGAAAAGGGAAGGACTGGAGCCGAGACGAACTCATAATAGCGTTCAATCTGTATTGCAGGACGCCATTCGGCAAAATTACCAAATCGAACAGTGATATAATACGAACCGCGAACAGTATAGGAAGAACGCCAAGCTCATTGGGCATGAAGATGTGCAATTTTGCGCGTTTTGACCCGATTCTTAGGAATCGAAACATAAAAGGATTGGAGCACGGAGGCAAGAACGACGAAGTTATCTGGAAGGAGTTTCACGAGAATTGGGAAGGTCTTGCTTTTGAGAGCCAGCGTGCAATAGCAGGATTTAAGGGTTTTGAGAAAGAGCAATCGCAAGAGGAGTTGCCGTTTGACCCGGACATACCTACAGAAGCACAGAGGTCGGTACGAGTGCGATTAGTTCAGAGTTTTTTCCGTGAGACAGTTTTATCAAGTTATAACTTTTCGTGCGCGATTTGCAGATTGAATCTACCTATGTTGCTTAACGCCAGTCACATTATTCCGTGGTCTGCGGATAAAACGCGAAGGGCCGATCCGCAGAATGGTTTATCGCTATGCGTGCTTCACGATAGAGCATTCGATAGGGGAATTATCGCCGTAGATGATAGTTTCCATATTATTTTGTCCGGACGGGCAAAGATAGCAAGAGCACCTAAATTGCACAGGGTCGGACTGTTAGAAATTGAAGGCAAGAAATTAATTCTTCCGGATAAATTCAGGCCCGACAAAATCGCTTTTGCTTATCATCGAGATAACGTGTTTTTGCAGTAATCAGCACAAGAGCCAGTAAAAGTTATTTTGATTGAGCGTCAAGTTGAGTTTCGATCTCTTTGATGATCTCTCTGTAGAAAGTTTCAATTTGACGGGCTTCCGTTTCATCGTTGCATTCTTCAATATAAGGGTCGTCTGGGTCAACAATGACGCCGTCGGAAAGATAAATTTTGGTGTGCTCCCAACTTTCGGCCCTGATTCTAAGGCCATCGAGTATCTGGCCGACAAAAAGCTTTGGCAACTTAAGTGTTACGAATTCATCTGACATAAAATTCTCCTTAGGTTGATTAAAAAAGTTTTTCCTGACTCAATCCTTTTTTGGTGCGGCAGTAACAAAGCTCCTGGCCAACGGCCTTTTCGATAGTCATACACAGAACTCCTTTCCGCCATAGGCAACCCCCTGCGGTTTTCTTCGAAAACCAGACGCGGGGGCATGCAAACCCGCCAGAAAAGAGGCGGACAAGCCGGGTTTGCAGGATAACGCAAATGTAAGGGCGTGGCTTCAGACAATAGTATGCAACACAACAGACAGAAGACAGAGGACTGATGACGGAAGACGAAGGAGATTGCTTCGCTTGGTTCGACGTCGCTCACCACAGGTCGCTGCGGGAGGGCTAAATACGGATTCGGAAAAAACTGGATTTATCCGCCGTTAGATTTAAATGTGCTGTCTTATAAGTTATCTCTAACTTTGCTTGCTTTTTGCTCTTTTTTTTCTTCGGCAAACTTTTGAGATAAGGGGAGATGTTTATAGGTCAGCGTTAACTCTTTTTCCGCATAGCCGGCTTTATACTCTAATTGTATTTCGACTTTCACGCCGTCAAGTAAAGTATAAAAATGGAATGTATTACCCAATATTTGCTCTCCATTCTCAACTATCTCAATGTTGCCCTGGTATTTTTTCGTCAATTCTTCCATTATGGCGGAATAATTTGTTTTGCTTTTATCGGCAAAATCCACCGCTATCACAAAAACCTGTTCATGAAAGGTCACGACCCTTAATCTCACGCCCTTGATGTCTGTTTGAACAGCCCACAAGTCTGCAAGCCGATCATCTCCTCTGTAAGTCCTGTGCATTTCATCGGGCTCTAACTTAAACCGCATTTTCAGCGCATTTAAATATTCGCCTAAATAAACTCCATACACAGGTTGACTGACAGCATTTGTTGAGTCCGCAACCTCCTGTGCTCCCTGTATTGACTGCTCGTTCATTTCCGTAAGCTGGGTTACTGCTCCCTGTGCCGGCTGCTCGGCTTTTTCTTCGGGTAATATATCTATCTTATTCGCTGTCTTCAGGTTTTTCAGGTTTTCGATTTCGGCTTTCTGGAGTTCTATGGTCTTTTGAAGTTCGGCGATTTGTTTATTTGAGTTTTGAATTTCAAGTTGCAGCAGCGTTTTAGTATTACCCATATTAACGAGGGCATAGCCAACAATTACACACAGAACAATAATAACAATCAAAAACGGGTTTTTCATAATTCAACCTCCACGCTAATACCGCACTCAGCGATTTCAGTATGTAATTGATAATACCTTTGCTCAGATTTTACCTGTCCGCTATACAGCCGTCCATTGCTAATTTTGGGAATAACGGGGACGGCGAGATATTAGAGAGTAGAACAGTTGAACAGTAGACGGAGAAGGAAGACAGAGGACAGAGGACAGAAGACGGAGGACAGAAGACGGAGGACCAAAGACGCAAGAGAGAAGGGAGAAGTTAGTTTTAAGTTTTGAGTGTTGAGTTTTGAGTTTTGAGTTGGCGGAGATTGCTTCGCTCCGCTCGCAATGACAAGGCGGCGGAGAAACAATGCAATGACCCCCCCCGCCGTTTTGCTTCGCAAAACGAGACGCGGGGGTCTGCGCTGCGCTTCGAGGGGCTAAACATAAAATAAGGACCCAGATTGAGATGGGGGTATCAGGGCTTAGTTGTGCGGGTGTGCAAATCGGTCAATTTCTTTTTTGCCTTGAAATTCGAGCAGGTGTCGTCTTCCCAGCGGAAGAAGGGCGATTCCTTGTCGCTACCCATAATTTTTTTTGCGCATTTGGTACAAAGCCCCCAGTTAGTGCTGCCTGACATAATGCCCTTCGGCTCAAAATAGATGCAGTCCCGACAATTCTGTTTCATTTTGGGCAGCCGCTCCAAATCATCCTCATTTCTTTTTCGAAAAACAATAAATGTGGGGCAGAGACAATCCTTTCTCTTTGCCCCACCTTCCGCAGATTTGCTGGTGTGGAAGCTTCTGCTATAGAACACTCCTATCTCCGCCCGCAAGCACAGAAGGACAGGAGAAAAATCCTTCTGCGCCCCAGCCGGTCTTAAGCAGAGATATCTGTGAACAGAAAACCCTGCTGTATGGGAAGGCGTTCCATTAAGCCAAATGTTGACGATAAAATTTAATTAGTGCAGGCATTGCTCGCTAAACGGGCTTAAACTATTGAAATACCGGTTTCCTTTTTGGTTAAAGCCCCGTCCTTGATAAGATAGGGTATATTTGGTAATATGACTGTTTATATTCGGCTTTTTTGCCCTTTGGGAGCGAGTCGCAAGTGAGTGAAAAGAACGCAACAGGACAGGAGAGTGATACGCCAGACAACGTTGAACGTGCCACGGCAATCTTTTTTGAGCACGGCAACTTTATCCGTGGCGTTATTCGCTACAAAATCAAAGATGAAAGCATGGCCGAGGATTTGTTCCATAATTTTTTCCTTTCGCTTGTATCAAGACCCGTGCCGGCAGAAGTACGAGACATCAAAGGTTACATCTACAAGGCAATAATCAATGATATAACGGACCATATTCGACACCTTGGAAGATACCAGGCGATGACGCACAGATGCGCTGATTATAATAAATTAACCGTCAACAATCGGCTGCCCGAAGACGCCTTAATGGAGAAAGAGCAGACAGAACGGATGATAGAACTAATCAGAAAGCGGGTGACCAGGAACGAATTCAAAGCTATTGCATCGAGACACCTTGACGGCCTATCCATAAAGGAAGCGGCTGACGGGATGAGTATTAATAATCGCTCTGTAAGCAGATATATCTCCACCGGGCTTAGGAAGGTTAAGCAATTTCTGGTAATTGAACAAGAGGTTAAAGATGATAGCACCCAATTATAACAAACTTTGTGCGGAAGCCGAGCGGCACTACTTTGACTTTTTACATGACGAGACCGAGCAGTCCGTTCCCGGTGAAGTCATCGACCACATCATTGGATGTCATCACTGTCGTGAGCAAATGAGCCAGCTTGAAGCGATGCTGGCCGAATGCAAAGAGCCGCCGGAAGCACACGAGGCACAACGCCAGATGACGACTGCCGCCATACTCAAGCTGCACTTTTCGTTTGTGGGTAAAGGCGTTAATTGCGCTGATGCAAGGCCTTTTTTGCCGAATCTTCTGGAACCGACGACGCAAATCAGGATACCTACGCCTATAACAGCCCATATCGATAACTGCGACAAATGCAGGGAGGATTCCAAGAAGCTGCAAAATCTGGGCCTCAGCAACAAACAGCTTATAACCCTGGGCGAATTGTTTGCGGACGAACTTGATACCGAGGAAACGGATTGCACCGCGGCCCGTGAGGCAATTCCCACTGTTGTTGCGATGGCCTTTGGCCGAACAGACGCAAAAACCTTAAGGCATTTGTCTTTGTGCCCGAAATGCCGGCAGGAACTGTACGAATTCCGTCAGACAATCCTGGGGCAAACAAAAATGCTGCATAGCAAGAATGAAACACGGAAGAGCATCTTCCCATGTGCGTCAGTAGGGGCAGGCGACGTCTTTGATTATTGCATTCCATACGCAATAGACCCGACAAGCGACAAATATGCGAGATTCCGCAAATCTTTAACCACGCACGTTGTCTGCTGTGACGAGTGTCTTGACAAAATCCAGCAGTTGCACAAGACGATTTATACAATTGCCGAAAGGCCGGAATCCGGCGTTGTGACGGTCTTCCACATAGAGACGACTGCCAGGGTTGAGGCAGAAAGTTTATACGCAGGTTTTCCTGTAAGGGTAGAAATGGCCAATTCGAGCAGCGAGGAACAACCGCATATCGAGGAACATGAAAAGGTCGTAAAACTCAGACCTGCATCGAAGAGCATCAGACCGCTATTGAAAATAGCACTTCCGGCTGCAGCGATGCTAATGCTGGGAATAGGCCTGTTTTACAACGTGCATACCGCGAAAGGTCTTGCCATTGAGCAGATTTACAGGGCTGTCGATGCGGTTAAGAATATCCACATCACCAGCTTCGTTTCCGATAAGCAGAAAGCTGTACAGGAAATATGGACAGCGAGAAGCTCCGGATTGTATGTTGTTAAAAAAGAAAACGAGTGTATTTTATGGAGCGTTTCTGACGGAGTGAAGAAGACGAAAGATTTAAGCACCGGCATAATTAAACAAACCTCGCTGAGCAGCGATGTTCTGGCCGGTATTGCGACCAAGGTTCAAGGTTCATTAAATATAATGCCTTTCCGCACACCATCTGACATCCCGGCGGACGCAAAGTGGTCTGAGGTAACGGATTCCGAGCCGGCTGTCAAAGCCAGTAATACTAAAGTATATGAACTGAGCTGGGCCAGAAGTAATAGTGGTTCAACGACACAAAGGAGTTGGCGGATATTTATGGACATCTCCACCAACCTGCCACAGAAGGTTCAATGGTTTAAGCAGTCGGCATCCGACCCTGAGCCGGTCCTGGAATCGGTTATGATTATCGAATATCCCGGCGATGAAGAAATACTTGCCAAGGCAGAAGCTATGTCGTTTTGACCAGCAGTTATTTGGTATCCGGCGTCCATAGCGGAAATCGATTTTCGTAATGCCCATCGGGGATCTTTTTAACAAGCAAATCTTCTGCCTTTGTGCGGGCTACGTGACCATCAGCAAATCCAACATTTACCATCATTTGGGGATGCCTCCCATAGACAGCATCTATCTTTTGTTCCGGCCAAAGCTGCCTTTGGCGATTTATCGACAAGCCCGGGACGTAGGCAGTATCTTCAATTTGTGTGCTGCCAAGCGTTGCAGTAAAAGAATCGGCCGCGTGCTGCCAGCTTATGATTGCATAACCGCTATCGACTATGAGTAATGTCTGAGCCGGTCGGAAAACTTCCGAACTCCATCTTGGATTGACGACAGAATTATTTGAATCTACGGACATTCTGCAAATGGACAGATTAACACCGTAGTTCCCACAAAGAATATCGTCTTTGAATTTTGGATAGTTTATTTGTTTGGACGGACATTGAAGGACGGTCTTTGCGCCCATTTTTTTCTTATAAATGTTCTCAAGGTAATTAAACCACCACCACCCAGCTCTGTCACGTATTGGATTTTGGGTATAGCCGGCATAACCACCTGTCGGAGGTTGAACAGGCGTATCATCAAATCCATAGGGGAATTTTCCGCTGTCGGTAACATACGCGGATAAAGCCGAATTAAGCTGCCTGATATTGGACATACAGACGACTGCCTTTGCCTGAAGACGGGACTTCTGAAGAGAAGGCATCAAAAGAGCAAAGAGGATGCCAATAATTCCTATTACTAAAATCAATTCAGTCAGGGTTAGCCCAAATCGCCGCATAGCCAACACTGTATGACTTTCACGGAGGAAAGTCAATTGCATCGGAACAACTATATACGACAACCTTGATACGACTGTACCCTATTTGGGCAATATCACGATAAAGCCAATTACATACACGCCATAATATAATAGCATGTCCACACGCCCGTTACTGTGCAAGCATCAATGATTTCAGTGTCGTTAACGCAGGGGCTCGTTTTGTACCTGAGCAATTTTGTGCTGGAGCAACTGCCGCTATCGGCAGATTCGCATGCATAGCGTGGGTAATACACATAGTACTTCCCTCCACACACACCGGCAAGCTCCTCGCAAAAGATGACACTATACTGCTGAATAAGGTGGGTGCAGGCATAACCGGAGCCGATTATATTTGTCAACCGGTCGCCGCCGATTTCATTAAAATCACTCTGAATGGGCTGTTTGGAGACAAGCAAAGCTGTGCCGTTTGACCAGTCCATATCAAAAAAGCTGATTTCGGTGCGGTCATAGAATTTTCCCGATGAAAGGTCTATCGTCCAGACATACCGGTCATCAACATGGTCTATGACAACAAAGTGATTCTTGCCGGGGAAATACAAAATTGCCCTGCAGCCCTTCAGATTTTTGAGCGTATCGATGTCTGTATTAACGGCCCGACAATAAAACCCAAATCCCTGCAGGAAGTATTTCATATCGTACAAGCTCGTTGTGCCTTTCGTATGGTTTACCAGCGAGGCAAGGTCATTATCCTGAATCGTTACACCTAATTCCGACGCGACGTATCCTATCCCGATTGTCGCGCAATTTCGCGCGGTCGCTCCATCTGATTTGGCTGTCGCCAAACGTTTTGTCAGGAGCTGGTTTGTATCAGCGGCGTCTGACTGCCGGTACATTGCCGACTTAGTGTTCCCATTAGAATAATATTCAACCATCGCATCCGACTCATAAGGGACATCAAAGGCGTTTGCCTGCGGAACGCTATCGTCTATGGCGGTCAGATTCCACAGGTCGCGGGCCTTCAACCGACCTGAGCCGGCTTCAAATTGCTCAATCAGGATGGTTTCAGGAATCCAACTGCCCCCAATAAATACGTAATCCGAGTATTGTCTTGAAATCGTCGAGCCATCCGGTTTTTCTATCAAACAATTCTTTAACGCATAGTTTTTGGCAGAGTCCAGTGTAAAGTGACTTTCGCTGCCGTTGGCTTCTTTGAGCGTCAAAACTATTTGTGTCTCACCGTCGGCGGTCAATTCAGTGCCTGATGATTCAACGGCACTAAGGTTGCTGTATGTGTAACGACCGTATCCCCACGGGACCACTCCTGCGGTCAAAGGCCCGTTTACAGGATGCGGGCTGTTTTCTCCGGCATCGACGATTGCATTGTTGCCGGGCAGGAAATACGTGGTGTACTTTTCGCCATCCCAGGCAAATATGCGCCTTTGGTTTCCGCCGAGGTCAAATTGCTGAGTCATAAAATTGCCGGCTAAATCCCTGCCTGGTTTTACCGAATCAGACCGGGAATCGACGTTAATTTCCCAGTAGAACCGCTTACCGTCAAATTTTACCTGCTCGGTGGAACGCATTGTGTATTCGTTGGATAATTCGTGGCGAACATTGAAGGGAATCGCGTCGAGCTTCATTTTCTGCGTGTCTTCGGTAAGCTCCTGTTTGTTCGCCTCGTTTTGATATCGCCGGATTTCCGCGGTGATTCGCCGGTTAACCTCGTTTGCGTCGGTAACGGCCGATGCAACATATTCCTGATGCGACGCCTCGATTGTGCCCGCCGCAATCCAGGTCTTGCGGGGTTGAGCGGTTAATTGTTCAAAGATTTGCAGAAGCTCCGCACGCTCCAAGGGTCTGTCCGCGACTGCGATTCCGCTGCCAAGCAGCACTATGACAATGATTTTTAAAAAAATACGCGTTTTCATACCCAATCTCCTCACATGCTCGTTTTGACATCCGATGCATAGTTTCACGATTCATCCGTGGATTTTTATAGCTTTCAGCTAATAAATAAAGGCGTTGTGAAGATGTAGATGTTGACGATTATTTGCACTCCTTTGACAAAATGCGACCCACTGAACAGAAAAAAATTTAGTCAGTGTTGTTGCAGCGCCAGCTTAGGGGCTGTAGATTATCTGGTCCGCTCCAACCAGAAATCTGCAAACAATTTCAGGTCATCGAAGTCAACATTGCCATCTTCGTCCAAGTCAGTCCCTGAACAATTTTCCTGTGTTTGGCAATCCGTTCTTCGCCAATTAGAGCCAAGTAAAACGAAGTCCTTAAAGTTGACTATTCCATCATCATTAAAATCGCGCGTTGGAACGTGCGTGAAAGACATTTGGCACAATGGGTACACCTCGTCCGTAATCCAGTCGAAAAAAATGACGGAACATGTACCCGTGTCAATGGCATTGTAATCAACGATAAACCAGTCCCCGGGTACGGCATTATCCTCGTCCCCAGAAAACTGGAAACCATTGGTATCGTGGGCCACTTCGTCCACTGTTTGAGTTCCTAAAAATTCCAATATTAAGGCCATCTCACCGGCAGCCGGAAATATCGAACCATTAAAATCCCTCATATACAGGCGGCCATAATTCTGGTTTGTGTCCCAAATAGTCAGTGCGCCGTACCAATAGCCGCCTGCATCAGAATCAACAATGATAGTAAGATGTGTCCCAACCATAATCGGGCGGTAAACGAATGGAACACAGGGGTCGGCAAGCTTAAGCGGCGTATTGCCATCAGCCAAACATACCCTTGCAGAGACCTGTGCGTATACCGCCGGGGTTATAACAGCCAACACTAATATAAAAGGAATTAACTTTTTCATCGTCTATTCAAAAACTTAAGAACTTTGCTTTGTATAACAGGCTAACTTTGAGCGGCCTCCCTGCCTCTCAATCCAATCAAGGGATTCTAACATCTTTTGTTTGCTAAAATCAAGCAAAATGCAGTATGGTCCCAAAAAAACAATCAATTTCAGGGTGTTTCGAACACCTTAGCCCAAACGTGATGCCGATGGTCGAGCATCTCATTATGAGAAAAATCGCGTTTTCGTATCATACGGCCAAGCACGTAACTCCGCAAAAAAGCGAAATAACGCTTCAGGAATGAGTCCACATGCTATGGCATACCAGTAATTTTCTGAAATTTTTCAAAAAAGTGCTTGCCAGATTAGTTTGTGTGTGTATAGTTAATGTATGAACTTATTTTGGCCAACGAAAGGGATTATATGGGTTTGAAGGAAGAATTAGGGTTAAAAACGGACTTCACGTCGCCTGCACATGAGGCGCTTTTGAACATATATTACACGGCCTCGATAATGAAAAAGCGTGCGGACGACTTTTTCGGGCAATTCGGCCTGACGGACGTGCAATTTAACCTGATGAACCTGCTATATTACGAAAGCGGCAAAGAAGGCGGCCTGAGCCAGGCACAAATCAGCGATATGATGCTTGTCAACCGCGCCAATATAACTTCTCTTGTGGACCGGATGGAAAAGGCGGAACTTGTAAGCCGGACCGCTCACGCAAACGACCGCCGATACAATATCATCAAGCTGACCAGCAAAGGGAAAAACCTCTTCGCGAAAGTTGAGCCGCATTACCTCAAACAAGTAAAAGATGCAATGGCTCCGCTGGATGCCGCGGAACTCAAGAGGATGGCAGGGATGCTGGAGAAAGTAAGGAGAACCCTCCAGGTTTAGAGGTTAAATCAATAAGACAGGATTACGGCTGTTATTTTGGGATAACAGTTAATATATTAACCATCTATGTAGCAAGTAATTTAGGAAGGAGAACGCTATGAATACAAAGACAATTCAAGCAAGGAATACAATTTTTGGGTCGCTGGTCTTTATTTTTGCCGTCTTAGTCACGGCAATCGTTACAGGGATGGGCAGGCGTCTGGGATTCGTAATACCATTTCCCGTGATGACTGTTCTTGCGGCGGTTTTCGTGACGCTGGCAGTTGCGCTGGTGATAATAACGGCAAAACTCAAGGAGCCGGGCATACGAAAGTTATTCTTTATAGTTACGGGCGTGTCCGCCGCCCTTATCCCGATTTGCGCCATACTGCACAATCTCGTTTACGCCTTATGTATCAAACTCGGCTGGGACTTTGGCGGAAAAGGCGGTGATGAGGCGGTCTTTTTCATTCTGGCCATTCTCGTTTGTCCGGCGCTGTTCGTTCTCGGAGCGATGGGAAGCATCGTGCTTCTCGTGTCAGCGAAGTTGAAAAATAAAGAATCATAGATGTTTATTGCAGCGATAAAATATTTGATATAAAAACCAGGGCATCGTATTCTACTATCGATTTACAGGATAAGTAGCTTGATTACCTGTTAAGGAGAGAAGAGTATGTACGGACAAGAAATAGCGTGCCTGGTAATTCCGCTGGTCATAATTATCGTCGTGAGCGGGCCTGCCGCTTTGATAATCGGCATAGTCGCTCTCAATAAAATAAAGGAGATGCGATGGCTGCTGGAAAGGAAAGGCGAAATACACCGGCGAGAGCCGGAAATCCAAATACTGACAGGCGTTGCACGCGAACCGCAACGTGTACCTGAAAAGCCGGTGGAAGTTGTTAAGGAGCAGCCAATTCCTGAGCCGGTCTTCAGGCCGACACCCGCCCCTCCTCCTGTTGCTAAACCAATCGGCTTTATGGAGACCGAAACCGCCGCCCGGCAGACCGGCTCGCTTGAGCAGAAAATCGGGACACGCTGGATACTCATAGCGGGTATTATCACCTCGATTGTCGGTGTGGGATTCTTTCTCAAGTATGCCTACGACAATGACCTGATTGGGCCTCTGGGCAGGGTTGTTATTACGGCGGTGGCGGGAATCGCGGCACTGATTGTCGGCGAGGGGACTCGGCGTCGCGGCTACGGGATTGTCGCAAAAGGCGTGACGGCGCTGGGCTTTGCCATCCTTTACGCGGCGGTTTTTTCCGCGTATCGCTTTTACGAGCTTATCGGGTCGGGGCCTGCGTTTATCCTTGCGATATTTATCACGGCAACGGCAATGCTTTACGCGGTAGCGCTCGATGAGATTATCATAGCGTTCTTTTCGCTATTGGGCGGATTCCTGACGCCGGTGCTTGTCTCGACCGGGGAAAACCGGCCGATGTCGCTTTTTGGCTATGTGCTTGTGCTGGGCGTAGGCGCAATTCTGTGCGCGACTTACCGAAAATGGCGAGCGATAACGGCGCTGTCATTCGCGGGGACATATCTTCTTTACACGGGCTGGTTCGAAAAATTTTACCGGCACACAATGTACGGCACCGACACGCCCGCGCAGATAAGTATCGCACTGGGCTGGCTGACGGTATTCTTCGCGGTTTATCTCATTTTGCCGGTCCTGTACGCGTTCGTTAAAAAAATAAACGCCCAAAGGGAGGACGTGGGTCTTGTCCTGGCCAATGCGGCGGCGACGTTCTATTATCTTTGGAACATACTTTTCGATAAATTCCGCGTTGAGCTTGCCTTTTGCGCGGTGGGGTTGTGCGTGGCGCATCTGGTTTTGATGACGGTCGCGACGAAACGATGCAAAAACGATATCGCGCTACGGTTATCGCTGTTAGTTATCGGATTATTCTTCCTGACGATTGCGGTGCCGTTGTATTTGAAGATGTACGCGGTGTCAATCGCCTGGGCGGCAGAAGGCGTGGTCCTGACAATCATCGGCCTGCGATATAAAAACATCTGGACGCAATTGGCAGGCGTAATCGCTTTGCTGCTTAGTTTGGTTCAGCTCATTTTGCAACTGCCGATGCACAAGGCGTCGTTTCAGGCGATATTCAATCCTGTATTCGGAAGCTGGTGTTTCTTGGCCGCGGCGACTCTCGTTTGTCATATTATTTACAGGAGAAGCTCGCAACTCGAAAAATATTCAGAGGTCCCGCAGTTCTTTTATGGCGCGGCCGCTCTTTTGTTCTTCGCTACGGTTGCTATGGAGTGGTACTGGCACTGTATGTTCAACTTTACGGCCACGCCGATTTTGCAGGAGTCGCTTTTCGTAAAGGGCGCAATACTCATCCTGTCGGCGTTTACAGTCCTGTTAATTCTGCGGCCTGTGTGCCCGAAGGGAACGCCTTTGCGGGGCCTGGCGGCGGCATTCGCCATCGCAGCGGCAATTTTCACGATGATTGCGTTTACTAATATCTATGACAAACGTTTCCCGATTTTCGCCAACGTCGAATTCGCCGCGGCAATGGTTCTGGTTGCTGTACTGCTCGCCTCGGCAATTTTGATTAAGCAGCGTATTGAGGAAGATGAAAACGCGATAACGTTCGCGATAATTTTTGCGCTTGTCGGGATATTCACGCTGTGGGTGCTGATAAGCGAGGAGATATATTTCTACTGGTATTGCCTGGACCGCTACGGGGCAGCGACGCCAAACTGGCAGTTCCTCGCGAATATGTACACGTCAATCGCATGGGCCGTTTACGGGATAGCGCTGATGATTGTCGGCTTCTGGAGGCATATCAAGATGCTGCGGTTTGCCGCGATTGGCTTATTCGCAATCCTGCTGTTAAAAGTGTTCATAATGGATATGAGCACCGTGAAGAGCGTTTACAGAATCGCGGCGTTTTTAGCGACGGGCATTACGCTTGTGGCGGTATCGTACCTATATCAATACCTGAAAAATCACGGCTTTTTTGATGCGCTTTCCGCCCAACAAAAACAAGACGAAATATCGGGAGATTCCAAATGACCTGTATAAAGACGATTTTAGTGTCGGTCTTGGTATTGGCAACGATATGCAGCGGCGCTTCCATCGACACCAACAGGTGGCAATACGTTTCGGAGGTAACTATCGAAGGCACTCCGGGTGAATACTGCGCATTGGTGATGACGCCTGAGGTCTATAACGTTACGAGAACTGATTTGGCGGACATTCGCCTTATCGGCCGCGACGGCAACCAGATACCATACGTCCTGGTGAGGGACGAGGACCGCACAGAAACGGTCAAATATAACCCGGCAATTCTCAACCGCGCTACGGACGCCAGCGGAAACGCATTGGCAACGCTGGATTTCGGCGGGCAGACAGTCAAAAACTCAATCGAGGTCGAGACAGCGGGCGATAATTTCAGACGCGCGGTCAAAGTCGAGGGCTCAAACGACAACGTGCAGTTCTTCATAATTGTTGACCGGGCGTACATTTTCGCCGTCAGCGATAAAACTCGTCATCGATTCAGCACAATCGACCTGCCGAGCAATGATTACAGGTATATCAGAATCACCGTCAGCCCGATGACGGCCGAGGAAACCAAACCGGCGATAAATGAGGTCAGGGCATTTAAGATTGAGAAAAAACCGGCACAAAAACAGGTCGTAGAAATGATACAGACCGAACATACTGAAGATGTAAATTACCATACGAGCAATTATGTTTATGACCTGAAATTTCGCCGGCTGCCCGTGGTGGAAATAGAATTGAACACAGATGATGCTTCGTTTTACAGATGCGTTACGATTCAGGGCAGGGACACGGCCACACAAAAAGTTAAAATCGACAGCGAGGACAACAGGCAGCGATTCAGTGAAATTGAGGTTCCGTGGAACACCATCACCACGGACGCGATTTACAGATATACCGATGCGGGAGGCAAAAAATACGAGCGACTGGCACTGCCAATAAGCTGGAGAGAGGCATACAAATATATCAGGGTTGTTGTCAGTAATTATGACGACCAGCCGATAGCGATACGTTCCGCGTCGGCCAAAATGATGCCGCACAAAATTATTTTCCCGGTGCCAACCGACAAATCGGCAAAACTTTACGTAGGCAATGAATCGGCGAGCCATCCACAATATGACCTTGCCCGGCGATTGACCAATCCAATGCAGGTAAAGACGACGCAGGCGGCGCTGGCCGGACTGACAGACAACCCGGCGGCTGGAAAAATCCGGCAAAATCTACCCTGGACAGAGCAGCATAAAATACTGCTGCTGGTGGTTCTGGTTGTGGTGGTCCTTGTGCTTGGCGTGTTTATGCTAAGCTCAGTGCGGTCAATCCAAAGACAAGATGGGTCTCGCTGATTACTTATTTGGTTCGCCGGATTGTTTTATCGCCTCGACTAACTGCCATTCACATTTGTCGGAGTATGTCTTTGCGTCGCGGGTTGCAACCGCCTCAATCGTATTTAGTCCCGGTTTAAGCCGGACGTCAAACCATTTGAATACGCGACTTGTTTCCGTCTTGCTTCCGAGGGACTGGCCGTTAACTTTCAGCTCAACCGAATCGCAGTTTGAATAAACCTTTACTGTCGTATTCGGGTCTGTTCGGTCGGCGTGGCGTCGGCTTGTGATATACACAAACGGTTCAGTGGTCCATTTGGCTTTGTAAAAATAAAAGGCGTCTTTTCTTGTTTTTCTGTCGGCTGTAACAAGGCCTTTATCGTTAACGCCGTTGGCGTCGCCTTCGTTTCGCCACGCACTTCCGAAATCAAACATCACCCACGCGAAGGTAGCCCAAAGATAGGGTCTCGCTTCCATCGCGGCGTAATTTTCTTCGTGGACAATCGCCTGCCATTCTTCCGGATGCCAGTTGCCGCCTGGCGCCGGTCCCTTTTTTATATTTTGCTCGTGCTGCCTGATATTCGCACCTGCCCCGTATTCGCTCATACCAATCGGCTTATCATTGGCGTCTTTTTTGTATTTATCCAGGAGCTGGTTCATCTGAGGCGGGGCACCGTAATACCACCCGGGATACAGATTCCACGTAATCAAATCTGCTATCGCCCGCAATCCGGGCCATTTGCTGCTTGGCTCATTGGAGGCGGCCGTTGTGAGCCGGGTCGGGTCTTCCTGTTTTGCAAGCGCATTCAGCTGGGTTATTAACGGCCTCGGTTCATCACATCGGCCTGAGTTGCCAAGCTCGTTGTATAAACTCCAGAAAAAAATCGACGGGTGGTTATATTTCTGGCGGATAAGCTCCGTCAACTGTTGCTTCGCGTTTTCAGCAAACGCAGGAGTGTCATATATCTGGTTGACCAAAGGAATTTCGGCCCAGACGACAAGGCCAGCTTTATCACAAAGTGAAATAAAATAATTTGAATGCGGATAGTGCGCCAGCCGGACACAAGTCGCGCCAATTTCCGTAATCAGGTTCGCGTCCTCATCCTGGTCGGCGTAACTGATTGCCCATCCCTTGCCGGGTCTATCCTGGTGACGGTTGACGCCGTGCAGCGGATACGACTCTCCGTTGAGGAAAAAACCCTCGTTCGCGTCAACGCTGTAGTAACGAAGACCAAGAGCGCCAAGCGTACCGCCAATCTCATCAATAACTTTGCCGCCGTAAAGCAACTCGACTTTCACCTGATACAGATATGGGTCTTTGCGGCCATTCCATAAGTGCGGGTTTTTAATGTTCACCCTGTTATTCACGCTTTTGGTCTGGCCCGGCTCGACATTGGCCGATTCCTGTGCTTTTGCGATAATCGTCGAATTGGCATCAAGTATCGTAACTCTTGACTGAACCGCTGCCGGCTTGTCGAGTCCGTTTGAAACCTTTGCCAGAACATCAACTATCGCCTCTTCTTTTGTTACTTTGGTTTGCTTGATATATATGCCCGGCGAGGCGTAATCGAGAGGCGTGATGCAGACGGTATTTTTAATAATCAGCCAGACGGGGCGGTAAACACCACCATAGATATTGAAATCGCCGCTTAAAGGCGGGACGTCCTCGAAAAACGAATTATCAACTCGCACCGCAAGAACGTTCGAACCGCCTCGTTGAATGTAAGGTGTAAGCTCATAGCAAAAGGCGGTAAAGCCGCCTCGATGCCGGCCAAGATGCACGCCGTTGAGATACACGTCGGCGACCAAACTCGCTGCCTCGAAATGAATGAATAATCGTTGCCCCTTCGCCGTTTCTGGTATAGCCAGTTTTATTCGATACCAGGTGGGGCCGCGGTAATAGTTGCCGCCTTTCACAGTATCCTTGTCGTTCCAGGTATGGGGCAGCGTTACCTGCGACCATTTCGAATCGTCAAAAGCAACTGCCTCGGCGCTATTCACATCGGCCCTGATAAATCTCCAGCCATCGGTAACCGGGAACACGTTTTGCGGGTGCTTCGAGGTTTGAGTGCCGGCGCAACCAGCGGCTGTCATCACAAACAATAAGATTATTCTGCCGGTCATTTGGTATGCCCTCTCAATAAATTTGCCGAGCCCTCAGTAAACGCGTATAGGCAAGATTACAAAAGGAACGCCCTGATGGTAGAGCTTCCTCTGGAGTGCAAAGACGATATGGTTGTGAAGCAGCCGGTGGACGAATGAATCTTTTTCAAAGACAAGCTGCCCGCCGAAGAACATCGCCGCGGGGAATCGCTCGATAATCTTCGGGGTTATTCTCATAACCTCGTCAATTACATCGACGCCTATCTCGGAAATGCCCTCCGAATAAAACCCGTTTCTCTTCATAAGAGTCACGTAACGACTCACCTCGTCTTTGGCCTGCGATTCGAGATTACCAACCTCCTGCGCGCCTTTGAAATTGCCGACGTCTATGACGCCGACCTGGACGAAGATGAAATTCTTGAAGACACCGCCGAATAATCTCATCACGTTGAACAGTGTGTGCAAACCCATCCCATTGAAGCCACTGACAAGCAATACCGCCGTTCTGCCGCTGGGGTCAAACTTCGGCTCGACAACCGGCACGGTAGCCCCCAACAGCAAACCGGCATCCGAAAACTCCGGCTTGGTGACAAGATTATCGAGTCGGCGGAGAAGCAGCCAGACGCTGTTATAATGCCGTTTTATGAGAATCGCTAAGACAACCAGCGTGCCTGTAATCAACAGCGTTATCCATCCGCCCTCAAAGAATTTGAATATAATCATCATCGCGAGAATAGAGACGGTCAGAACAAGCCCTATTCCGTTAATAAACAACTTTCTACGCCAGCCCTTTACGGTAAAACGGTCATTCCACCAATGCCGAACCATACCAAGCTGGGACAGGGCAAAAGTGATGAAGACGTTGATACTGTAAAGAACAACGAGGAACCTGACTGAGCCCTTGGAGAGAATCATTATCACAAGGGACAATCCGCCCATAATCAGGATTCCCTTCTGGATTACCAGCCGGTCGCTAAGGGCTGAGAACCTTGTGGGGAACCATCTGTCGAGGGACATATTCGCCAGCACCCTTGGGCCATCCAGAAACCCTGTCTGGGCGGCAACAAACAGAAGCGTCGCTTCTGACACAAGCGCAACAAAAATGAGAACGACGGCATAATTGGTATTCCAGCCCTGTGTAGCCCGCTCAAAAAGAACCGCGTTTAACGTCTTGCCGGGCTCGGACCCGACCTGGTAAATCAGATACGCCAGCGCCAATCCGAGAACCATAAAGGCAAGCGAAGCGGCCATATAGCGCATCGTGTGCCTGGCGGTTTCCGCTCTCGGCTCCCTTAGAACCGGGATGCCGTTACTCACGGCCTCAATTCCGGTATATGTGCCGGCACCCATACTATACGCACGCACTATCAGAAAAATCATCCCCCAGAAACCAACCTCAGAAATGCTGCTGTGCACGTCGGCGCCTGTGGAAGCCGCAATCCCTTTCAGTGCCGGCAGGTGCGTAAATAACGCGTATAGAATTACGAAAACGTGGGTCAGCAGAAACGCAAGGAATATCGGGACTAACGGCAATATCGACTCTTTCACCCCTCTCATATTCAGCACAGTCATCAGCAAAACAATGCACACCGCGAAGCCAAGGCGGTACGACTGCCATTTCAAAGGAAGCAAACTGCATATCGCGTCGGCGCCGCTGGCGATTGAGACGGCGATTGTCAGGACATAGTCGATTAGCAATGCGCAGCCGGAGAGCATACCTAATCCCGGCGATAGTAATTTGCTGGCGACAAGATAACCGCCGCCGCCCGTGGGGAAAAGTTGAACTATTTGTGAGTAACTTGCGCTTATGACGAAAATCGTAAACGCCGACGCCGCCGCGACAAAAATCGCCAGATACGGATGATGCCCAAGCGCAAGAAACGCCTCCTGCGGGCCGTAACAGGAAGAGGACAAGCCGTCGGCACCAAGCCCAACCCAGGCAAAAAACGCTATGAGCGAAAGTTTGTGGAAAATCCGCGTATCCCGCGGGCTGCGGGATTTACCTATTACCAGATTCTTAAATTTTTGGCCTATTGACGGTTCCGACTGCATTAAAAACTCGCTTTTCTGATATTTTGACACCGTGCCACAAACAATGACCCTGAAAAGTTCATAAGTATAACCGATTTGGCCGCTAATTCCAGTCAAGAACAGCCATCAGAAACATTCTGAAAAACTCACCAACAGTGTTGCTAAACGTGCCCTCCGGCAATATCCTATTACCGGAATACTTCTATTTCGGAATTTGGCTATGCGAACAAGGCGACTGGGTAATACGGATTTGGAGTTAACCGTCGTTGGCTTAGGCACCTGGGCCATGGGCGGCCCCTGGCAATACGGCTGGGGCCCGCAGGATGAAGGTGAGGCGATAGCCGCGATATTGAAGGCCATCGACCTCGGTATAAACTGGATTGATACGGCGGCAATTTATGGCTGCGGACGCTCGGAAGAACTGCTCGGTATGGCACTGAAGAAAACAAAAATCAGACCCATTATCGCGACCAAGTGCAGCTTGCTCTGGAATGATAAGAGAGAAAAAATTGGCTGTCTGAAAGCGGAAAGCATCCGCAAAGAGTGCGAGGACAGTTTGAAACGCCTCGGTATTGAAACAATCGACCTTTATCAAATGCACTGGCCCGACCCGGAGATTGACCTCGAAGAGGGCTGGGGAGAAATGGCCCGGCTGCAAAAGCAGGGCAAAGTCAGGTACATAGGCGTTTCCAATTTCAATGTCAAACAACTCGACCGGATTCGCAAAATCGCGCCGGTTGCGTCGTTGCAGCCGCCATACAATATGAATAACCGTGGTATTGAAAAAGATTTGCTCGGCTACTGCTCAAAAAATAATATAGGCGTGGTAACATACAGCCCGATGCAGCGGGGACTCCTGACGGGTAAATTCAGCAAAAAATACCTTGCGACGCTTGCACCGGATGACCATCGGCTCAAAAGTGGCGATTACCAGGAGCCGGAATTTTCCGCGACTCTTGCGCTTGTGGATAAACTAAGACCAATCGCCGAGAGAAACAAAAGAACGCTGGCCCAGTTAGCCATCGCGTGGGTGCTTCGCAGGCCTGAAGTGACGGCGGCAATCGTAGGTGCACGAAAACCATCCCAAATCGCCGAGACCGCACCCGCCGGCGACTGGGTACTGAGCAAAAACGATATAGCTGAAATCGAAAAATTACTCGCTGAACGCGAGGAAAAATTAGCCAAGGCCAAATAAAAGGGATTGAAAATGGCAGAGAACACAAGCATTTACACAAGTCCGCTGGTGGAGAGAAACGCGTCGAAAGAAATGGCAGAATTGTTCGGGCCGCAAAAGAAATTCGGCACGTGGCGGCGAATATGGCTTGAGCTGGCAAGGGCCGAAAGGAAACTTGGTCTGAAAATCAGTCAGGCGCAAATCGCCGAAATGGCGAGGCACCTTGACGATATCAATTTCAAGAAGGCCGCGGAATACGAAAAGAAGGTTCGCCACGACGTGATGGCGCATATTCACACATTCGCCGACGCAGCGCCGAAGGCGGCGCCGATAATTCATCTGGGCGCGACGAGCTGCGATATCGCCGACAACGCAGATTTGATTATTATTCGCGAGGGCCTGCAAATCACCGCGGGCAAAGTAGCCGCTGTAATAAATCTGCTGGCGCGATTCGCTAAAAAATACAAAGCGATGCCGACGCTTGGCTTCACGCACTATCAGCCCGCACAACTGACCACCGTGGGTAAACGCGCGACGCTGTGGTGCTATGAATTCGCGATGGATCTCAAAGAGGTTGAACATCGATTAGATACACTTCCATTCAGAGGTATCAAAGGCACAACGGGCACGCAGGCGTCATTCCTCGCTTTATTCGACGGCAATCGGAACAAGGTTGACCGGCTCGATAAAATGGTCGCCGCGGCATTTGGTTTCAAAAATATATGCGCCGTAACGGGCCAGACGTATCAGCGGAAAATCGATACTCTGGCAATAAACGCCCTTGCCTCAATCGCCCAATCCGCCCAGAAGCTCTGTACGGACCTGCGATTGCTAGCAAACCTGAAAGAAATCGAAGAGCCATTTGAAAAATCGCAGGTGGGTTCATCTGCCATGGCATACAAACGCAACCCGATGCGATGCGAAAGGGTTACCGCGTTATCAAGATTCGTTCTGTCGTTAGCGACAAGCCCCGCAATGACCGCCTCGCAGCAATGGTTCGAACGCACATTAGATGATTCCGCAAACCGACGACTCGTTATCCCGGAGGCGTTTTTGGCGGTGGATGGCATCCTCGAAATACTGACCAATGTCCTCGACGGCCTTGTTGTTTATCCGAGGGTCATCGCTTCACACGTCGCAGCAGAGCTGCCTTTTATGGCAACGGAAAATATTCTTATGGCGGCGGTCAAGGCAGGCGGCCACAGACAAGAAATTCACGAAAAAATTCGCCGGCACTCGCACGAAGCAGCAGCGCAGGTAAAACAATTAGGCGAATCTAATGACCTAATCGACCGGCTTAAAGCTGACATCGCATTTGCGAAAGTTGATTTTGCCAAGGTACTGAACCCGAAGGATTACGTCGGCCTCGCACCTCACCAGGTCGATAAATTCATAAAGGAAACCGTAACCCCCCTCATCCGAAAATACCGAACCCAGCTTAACAGAAAAGTAGAACTTAACGTGTAGAAACGGCAGAAAAAAGATGGAAGGTTGGTTTAGAAGTTGGATTATAATAATAGTTGGCCTTTATTATGTTTTGGTTGGAATGTTTTGCCTTTTCATACCAAACTACATAAAAAACTGGATAAATAAACAGCCCATAATATCGCTAAGACTTCTTGGTGTTTTTATTATCTTTACCGGAGTTTTGATAATTAGCCAATTATTGGCCTTTGGCAAATTGTTCCATCTGTTCTTGGCCAAACCATAATCGAGAAAGAAATGAAATGACAAGAAATGAACTAATCAAGCGTGTAAAGGAAACGGCGTATCTTGAGGGCGATTTTATCCTGCGAAGCGGCAAACGAAGTAAATACTATCTCGATAAATATCTCTTCGAGACCTGCCCGGATATACTCAAGGCGCTCGGCAAGGAATTCGCCAAACACGTCGGCAACGATGTAACCTTAATCGCCGGGGCGGAGCTTGGCGGTATCGCGCTTGCCGCGGCGACGGCGATGGAATCGGGTAAAAACTGGGTCATTATCCGCAACAGTAAAAAGGATTATGGCACAGGAAAACTCGTCGAGGGAAAACTCAATAAAGGCGACGTTGTGCTGCTCGTTGAGGACATCGCCACAACAGGAGGCCAGGTGCTTGAAGCGGCGAAAGTAATTACCGAGGCGGGGGCAAAGGTCAAGAAAATCGTCGCGGTTATAGACCGTAAACAAGGCGCGGGCGAAAACATAACGGCGGCAGGATATAAATTCGAGTCGCTATTGACCAAAGATGACCTGGGTATCAAAGATTAATAATCAAGGAGAATTAAAATGGCTGACAAAATTTCAGGAGCGAATCTTCACGACCGGCGGGATTTTCTCAAAAAGACCGCACTGGCGGCGACAGCGGGCATAACGGCATCTTCATTTATCTCCTCTTCCGGCTGTTCAGCAGCTCAATCCGCCAGCGCGGGGTCATATCGCTTGACGGAAACGAACAAGGTCATACTGTTCCAGGGCGACTCAATCACCGACTGGGGAAGAACCCGGAGCAAGGAAAATACTCCCAATGACCAGCAGGCCCTTGGGTCTGGTTACGCGCTGCTGGCCGCGGCGGCTCTGCTGGATGAATACGCAAATATCAGACCGACTATATATAACCGTGGAATAAGCGCAAATAAGGTCTTTCAGCTCGCTGAACGATGGGACAAGGATTGCATCGACTTAAAACCAGGTTTGCTCAGCATCCTTGTGGGAGTCAACGATTTCTGGCATACACTGAATGCCGGCTACAAGGGGACGCTGGAGACATATCAAAACGATTATCGCGCCTTGCTTGAGCGAACGAAAAAGGCATTGCCAACAGTGACACTGGTCATCTGCGAGCCGTTTGTCCTCAAGTACGGTTCGGTGAATCAGCAATGGTTTCCCGCCTTTGACGGCTATCGCGCCGCCGCGAAGAAGATAGCAGCCGAATTCAAGACAACTTTTGTGCCGTTCCAGTCAGCGTTCGATGAAGCCGTCAAAAACGCTCCGCCCCAGTACTGGGCGATAGACGGCGTTCACCCCACCGTTGCGGGAACACACCTGATGGCGAAGGCCTGGCTCAAAACGGTCTTCGGAATAAAAACGTAAGGCATTTCTCCGTTTTTATTGCTTAGGCGAACCGCCTTTTCGCGCAGCACGGATTTTTTCCAAACCCACCTGGGCATTTTTGTCGGCAGGGTCAATTTTAAGCGCCTGTTTGTATGCAACTATCGCTTCCTCAATCTTGCCCGTTTGTATAAGCACTATCGCCAGCATATCGTATGCCCTGACATAATCCGGCATCACCCGAATTGCCGCCCGGTACTCCGCAATCGCTTTTTCCGGCATATTCTGCGCGAAGTACGCATTGCCCAGATTGTAATGGGCCTTGGCGTTGTCCGGTTTCAACTGAATCGACTTTTCGTAATACTCTATCGCCCTGCCAAACCGGCCCTTTTGTGCCCAAGCGATGCCGAGGTTGCAGTACGTCGTGGAATCCGCTTTGATTTTGACCAGTTGCTCCAGCTCCGTTATCCCCTCATCGAGACGGTTCAGCTGCAACAGAGCCAGCGCAAGCTCGCCGCGCAATACTGTATTTCCCGGGTGGTATTTTAATCCCTCCCGATACGAATCTAACGCAAGTCCGGTTTCGCCCTTAATAATTCTTGCCGACGCCAGAGAGATGCAGGTATCGGCATCGCCCGGCTTAGCTTCCAAAACACGATTATAGTATTCAATCGCCTCGTCAGTCCTGCCAAGCAAAACAAGCATATTGCCGACGTTGTAGAACGTTCTGATATCGGTAGGCTCAAATCTCAGGGCCTCCTTAAACTCGCGCAAGGCCGCTTCGGCATTACCCTTTCCCGCAAAACCGATACCCAGGTATTCCCGCACAACAACATTATCCGGGGTTACGGCGGCACAATGCGTAAACAGCGACATTGTGTCCCGCCAATACCCAACCTGCACAAACGTCATTACCCCAAGAACACCGAGAATGGCCGCCCCGATAACGCCCGCTATGGCTTGTCTTGACCGCCGTTGCGCCACAATGTCGCCGGCAAACCAGGTGAGCATAATGAAAATACCCGTAAGCGGTATGTAGGTGTACCTGTCTGCCATCGCCTGGGCGCCCACCTGCACAAACCCGATGACGGGCACCAATGTCCCCAGGTACCAAAACCAGCCGACGAGCAGATAGCGACGATGCAGCAATATGACCACGATTGTAATCGCCAGCAAGACCGCGAATGCCGCCGCGACCTCCCAGCCGGCGAGTGATTTTATCGGGTGAGGATAATAAACCGCAAGGTCAACGGGCCAAAACGTTTTTACCAGGTATTGGCAATATGAAACCAGGGCGTTGCCTATTCGCTGGTCCAACGGCACTACGCTTATTTTTGCCACTGACCCGCCGCTTTTTTGCGCGATAACGGTGACAGCGCACGCTAATACAGACATAACAGCCAGCGGGAGCTTCTCAAGCAGCAAATGACCGACCGCAAAACCATTTTTTTTGTCTTCGGGCCAAAGACGTTTCAAAGGCCAGTAGTCCATAAGCAGAAGCACTAAAGGCAATGTCACCAGCATCGATTTTGCCATCAGGCCAAGGGCGAAAGTTACGCAGACCGTGATATACCGCCAAGCCGTCCGCCGCTCCACATACCGGACATACGATAGCATTGTCAGCATCCAAAAGAGCATGCTGAGAACGTCTTTTCGCTCAGTAACCCAGGCGACGGACTCAACGTGCAGGGGATGCAGACCAAATAACGCAGCCACAAAAAAGCTCGGCCACAGTGATTTCGAACATCGTTTCAACACCCAAAACAGCAGGACAGTATTGGCGATATGAAGCACGACGTTGACTAAATGAAAACCCCCCGCCCCAATTCCGAAAATGCTCCTGTCGGCCATCAGGGACAGCCACACGAGCGGAATCCAGTTGCCCGCGTGCATCGTGGTAAAGGCCCATTTAACGCCGTCCCAAGTCAATCCCGCCAGCACCTGTGGATTCCGGGTGACATAAAACGGGTCGTCATAATCGACAAAACCGAAACCGACGACCCGCACATACACCGCGGCAACACCGGCAATCAAAAGCAGGCAAAGCCCAAGGATAAATTGTTTTGGGCGGTCATCCCAAATCGTTTCCAGGCAGGTTTTTTTCGATTCCATTTAATCCGCCCGTATTGATTGCTCAATCGTTCGTATCAGCCAGCTGGCGATATGTCTTTTCGGCGCCTCAGCAAACCTGCGCCATTCCTGGCCGGCTTTTTTTATCCAAACCTCACACCGTTGGCTGCCTATGGCGGCAGGCGTGTTGGCCACAATCATATCCAGCTTTTTATCGAGCAGTTTTCTCTCGGCGCCGGTTTTGATGTCCCTGTCTTCAAGCGCAAAGCCGACAACAACCTGATTTTGCCTCTTGTGAGTTCCGGCCCATTTCAAAATATCCTGCGTGGGTTTCAGTTTCAGCGTAATCGCGCCGGGACTTTTTTTCATTTTATGCCGGGCGGGTTTAGCCGGCGTATAATCCGAGACCGCCGCGGTCATAATCAGGCAGTCGCATCCGCCAAATTTACCCTTTACCGCTTCGAACATATCACGGGCCGATTCGACCTTGACTACGCCTGCTCCTTTTGGGGTGTCCAGATTTGCTGGCGCTGTTATCAGCGTTACGTCGTGTCCGGCCAGAAGCGCCGACCGCGCAAGCTCATAGCCCATTGTGCCGGTGCTGGCGTTGGAAATGAATCTTACAGGGTCGATATATTCTCGCGTCCCCCCGGCCGTAATCAAGAACTGAAGTTTTCGCCGTCGAGAATACATCGTGGAGAAACCTATTTGCGTTTGTGTTTAAGTCCGGCGGCAATT
>PLLM01000096.1 GCA_003141275.1 Phycisphaerales bacterium | reverse complement strand
CTGGATGAGCTTGATAAAATCGGTGCCGATTTCAGGGGCGACCCGGCAAGTGCGCTTCTGGAGGTGCTCGACCCGGAGCAGAACGCCAGTTTCACGGACCATTATCTGGACCAGCCGTTCGATTTATCCACGGTGATGTTCATTGGCACGGCCAATTACACCGAGCCGATTCCGCCCGCGCTGCACGACAGGATGGAAATCATCGAGCTGCCCGGCTATACCGAAACGGAAAAGCTGAACATCGCGAAAAAATTCCTTGTGCCGCGGCAATTGAAAGAGCACGGGCTGAGTAAAAGCCGGCTCAAAATCAAAAGCGATGCAACCGCTGCGATTATAAAGAGTTATACGCGAGAGGCGGGCGTGCGCAATCTGGAGAGAAATATCGCGGCGGTATGCAGGGCGGTGGCGACTGAGATTGCGAAGAACAAAAAGAAAAAAGCAACCATCAAGGCAGACGATTTGGCGAAAATACTTGGGCCTACGCAATACGAATCGGAGCTTGCTTTGCGTGCAGGGATACCTGGGGTAGCGACTGCGCTTGCGTTTACGCCTGTGGGTGGCGAGATACTATTCATCGAGTCGGCGTCGATGCCGGGCAAGGGCATATTGCAGCTTACCGGCCAGATAGGCGATGTGATGAAGGAAAGCGCGCAGACGGCGTTTTCAATCCTGAAATCCAACGCAGGAAAACTCGGCATCGAGGCAAGTAAGTTCACTAAATTCGATTACCATATTCATGTCCCGGCAGGCGCGGTTCCAAAGGACGGGCCAAGCGCAGGCGTAGCGATGTTCAGCTCGCTCGTATCGCTGTTGTTGCATAAGCCGGTGAGACCGGACGTGGCGATGACGGGCGAGATTACGCTGCGAGGCCTTGTGCTGCCGATAGGCGGATTGAAGGAAAAGATACTTGCTGCCAAACAAGCCGGTATAAAAACCGTTATTTTGCCGGCTCGCAATAAAAAAGACCTGCCCGAAGTCCCAAAGGAAGCCAAAAAAGGCCTGAAATTCAAATTCGTTAAAAACACCAGCGAAGTGCTTAAAATTGCCCTCGGCGGTGATTAGGCCTCGTTGAAGCTAACCTCTTTTTTTGTCCGTTGGTTTCACTGCTGTCTGCTGGAGTGCAGGCGGGTTTTCCCTGTCCGCACGTCCTGTTTCGATTATTGCGGCGATTATCACGCCGAGCACCGTCACGATGCCAACCATCACGAGGGCAACCATACCTAAATGACGCGGCTTGGCAGTAATCTCGCCCTTAAGTGTCGCCAGTTCCGCCTTCTGTCGCTCAATCTCAGCCGTCAATTCTGAGTTTTTCTTCGTCAATGCCGAAAGCTCGTCGTTATATCGCTTCTCCGCTTTCTGTTTTTCCTCTTCGAATTTGGCTAACTGCTGCTTTTCCTGTGCGGACGGCTCTTTTTCCGCCTTTGCCTGCCAGGTCTGCTTTTCCTGCTCGAATTGAGCGGCCATCTGCTGATTCTTCTGGTCGCTTTGTGCAATCTGCTGTTTTTGCTGCTCTGTTTGCTTCTTTAAGTCTTCTATCTGTTTCTTGAGATTTTCCATCTCTGTCTTTAGTTGCGTGTTTTCAAGCGAAGTTTGCTGATTCAGTCCAGCGTTTCCCGCCGGCGCAGTTTTCTGCTCTTCCTGACAGCTTCCGCACCATACACCGATAAATACCATTGTCAGAATTGCCAATCCTACGCCTATCCTTGTCATATCTTATACCCCTTGTAAATTTATTGTCCTCAAACCGGATTACTTCTGGAGACCAATTATAGCATTTGTGGTTTTTATTACATCAATCATTTTTGCAACATCGTGGACGCGGACAATCGATGCGCCCGCGGAGGCACAAAGTGCGACGGTGGCGGCGGTGCCGAAGGTCCTGTCGGAGGGATTTTCTTTACCGGTTAATTTGCCTATAAACCATTTCCTGCTTGGGCCGACGAGAACGCGGTAGCCGGTCTTTACGAGTTTATCAATATTGGCCAAAAGCTTGAGATTGTGCTCGATGGTCTTGCCGAAGCCGATGCCGGGGTCGATAAAGATTCGCTCTTTAGATATTCCGAATTTTTCAGCACGTTTTGCCCTGTCGAGTAAAAATTTCAGAATCTCGCTGACAACGTCTTTATATTTCGGCTTGGCCTGCATTGTCCGCGGCGTTCCCTGCATATGCATCAAAATCACGGGAACTTTTTGTTCGGCGGCCAATTGTGCTATTCGCTCATCCGCCAGGGCGGTGATGTCGTTTATGATATTTGCCCCGGCGTCCAACGCGGCTTTTGCGACCTCATAATTTGTCGTATCGATACTGATACAGGCCTTTGTTTTTTTTGCGAGTTTCGCTATTACGGGTATTGCTCTGCGAATCTGCTCGTCAACGGTAACGGCCTGTGCGCCTGGTCTTGTGGATTCTGGGCCGACGTCGATTATCGCCGCGCCATCGGCAGCCATTTTAAGGCCCTGCTCGATTGCTTTATCACGGTCGAGAAATTTCCCGCCATCGCTGAACGAATCGGGCGTAACATTAAGAACGCCCATAAGAAGGCACCCGCCGGAAAAGTCCAGTTTGCCCGTTGGCCATTTGAGAACATTTGACTTATTGGTTTTTTGCTTTTTCACTTTTGCCTTTTAACTTTGAACCCGATTCCTTTTAATTTATTCTCTGTGTCCTCTGTGCTCTCTGTGGCTAAAATTATTGTTGTATTTTGAAATTCCCTGCGCACGGGGTAATTTTTACGGAGGTCGTCGAAAAATTTACCTCTTTTTTCCGGCTCGACCATAGCGATTTCGCGGGTATTGAAGTCGTCGCGGTTGATTGCATAAACCTGCCGGACGATTTCGTGAAGAAGCAATTGCTGGTTTGGATGGGTTTTATCAATCGTTATTTGCGGCACCGTAGGCGGCGGGAGAAAATCCTCGATTTTGTGCTTTGGTTTTAAGCCAAAGTGTTCGCAGGCGGCGTTGTAAATCATAATCATTCCCGCGATTTTGCCGTCTAAGGAATAGCCCGCGATATGTGGTGTGGAAATATCGACGAGCCGAAGTAGTTCGCAATCGATATTCGGTTCGTTTTCCCAGACGTCGAGGATTACGGCGGAAAGTTTCTTTGAGCGTATGGCGTTCTTCAAAGCGGCCGTATCGTGAACGGCTCCTCGGCAGGTATTTATAAAGATACATCCTGGTTTCAAAGAGGCGAAAAATTTCTCATCCGCTAAGTGGTATGTTTTATCCTGTCCTTCGCGAGTCAAAGGCGTATGCAGCGTGATAAAATCGCAATCAAAAAGTTCATTTAGTGGCCTGTATTTCGGGTCGCCGGTATGGCGGAATAATGGCGGGTCATTGTGTTTGACATTTATACCGAGTGCCTCGCATTTTTTTGCCACTTTGCTTCCGACGTTGCCGACGCCGACGACGCCGATGGATTTGCCTTCGAGGATTATTTTGTGTTTTTGAGCGACAGATAGTAACGCTGCAACAATATAATCGGCGACGGAGTTTGCATTTGAGCCGGGTGCGGAGGCAAAGCCGATGCCGTTATTTTTCAGGTAATCGACATCGACGTGCTCGAAACCGATTGTCGCAGTGGCAACAAATTTGATTTTGCTGCCGGCCAGAAGCTTTTCGTTTACCGGCGTTATACTGCGCACTAGCAGAATATCCGCGTCGGCTATTCCCTCAGGAGTTATTTTTCTGCCGGACAGCATTTGAACGTCGCCTATTGAGGCGAAACAATCTTTTACAAACGGTATATTTTCATCCGCGACTATTTTCATTTTTTATTTCCATCGCCCGGCGATTTTGGTGCCGCAATCGGAGCAAGTTGAATTCTTAATTTTGTTCGAGGCGACAGTATAGCCGATGCGCTCGACGAGTGTGTGGCCGCAATTGTGACAAAATGTGTTTTCCTGTTTTGAGCCGGGGACGTTGCCGAGATAGACGTAGTGCAGACCTGCCTGTTTGCCGATGTCGTAAGCCCTTTGAAGAGATTTTGGCGGGGTTGGTTGTGAACCGGTATATTTATATTGCGGGTAAAATCGGCTGATGTGCCAGGGGAAGTCGGGGCCGGCTTTTGTAACAAGGAAATCGGCGAGCAGTTTTAGTTCTTCTTCAGAATCATTTTCGTCGGGTAACAGCAGCGTGGTTGTCTCAAGCCAGATATTTGTATTTTTTGCGATATGCTCGATTGTGTCGAGGACCGGTTGCAATTTTGCCTTGCACAATCGGCGGTAGTAATCCTCGCTGAATGCCTTGAGGTCAACGTTTATCGCGTCGAGCCAGTCGGCGGCGAAATCAATCGCTTCCCTGGTCTGGTAGCCATTGCTGACGAAGACGTTTTTCAAGCCGTTTTGCTTTGCCAGTTTGCCGCAATCCGAGGCCAGTTCCATAAAGATGGTTGGTTCCGTATAGGTATAGGCAATGCTTTTGCAGCCGTATTGAATGGCGGCGTTTACGATTTGTTCGGGGCTTATGGCCTCACCCTCGAATTCGCCCGTTTCGACAACTGCCTGGCTAATCTGCCAGTTCTGGCAGAATTCGCAGCGGAAGTTGCAGCCCATCGTCGCGATTGAAAAACTTTTACTTCCCGGCTGGAAATGAAACAGGGGCTTTTTCTCTATCGGGTCGGGATTGGCAGAGACAACCTTGTCGTAATTCAGCGAATACAGAACGCCGGCGATATTTTTGCGGACGGCGCATATACCGGTTTTGCCCTCGGCTATCAGGCAGCGATGGGCGCACAGAAAACACTGCGCCTTCTTGCCTTGTGCCTGCTCCCAGAGCACGGCTTGTTTTAGATGTTGCTCCGCTGCCATCGGCTTCACCTGCAATAGAATCTTACGGTTTCGCCGATTAAGTATATAGAATCAGACAGGCCAAATCAAATACCGTTCGTCATCGCAAGGTCAGCTACGCCCTGCCGATGCGTTTCAGATAGGCCTTTGACTTTTTGAGTCCCATCCTGGACGCTTTCTTTTTGACGGCGTCGGTCTTGCGTCCCATCTTTTTGGCGATTTTGGAAGTGGCGGTTACGGGAAACAACTTTTTGAGCAGGTTGAGGTCCCGCTTGCTCCACTGTCCTCTCGAAATTCTTTTTGCTTTCTTTTTCTTTGCCATTTGTGTCCCCCTTTCAAAAAAAGGCTTACGGCAAAACCCATCCCTTATAACAGTGACACCATTAAGGGACAATTTATACTTCTGATTTGACGGTGTCAAGTATTTTTGGCGATAATCGGAATATAAAATTACAGCACGACGGCACAAGACAAAGGGCGGCTGGTACTTTACAGGAGGGCGGTTTGAGGTATACTTGAGGCGGTTATGGCAAACTCAAAGGAAAATACGGTTGGTATAGTTAAAACGCAGATGATACGGGTTGTCGAGGAGAATGCCCCGCTGGAGCTTGCGTGCGGCAAAACGCTTGGGCCGATTGACGTGGCATACGAGACATACGGCAGGCCGGACGCGACGGGGGATAATGTTGTCCTGATTTGCCATGCGCTTAGCGGCAACGCCCACGTGGCGGGATTAAGCAATCCGAATGACCGCAAACCCGGCTGGTGGGATACTATGGTCGGGCCTGGAAAGGGAATTGATACCAATAAGTATTTTGTGATTTGCTCGAATTTTTTGGGCGGCTGTTCGGGCACGACGGGACCTTCTTCGATTAACCCCAAGACCGGCAAACCATACGGCCTTGATTTCCCGATTATCACCATAGCCGATATGGTGAAAGTTCAGAAGCTGCTGATGGACAAACTCGTCGTAAAAAAATTATTGGCGGTGATTGGCGGCTCGATAGGCGGGATGCAGGTCTTGCAGTGGGCGATTCAGTATCCGGATTTTGTCCGGTCAGCATTGCCCATAGCGACGACCAGCCATTTGAGCGCTCAGTCGATAGCGTTTGATGCGGTGGGGCGAAGTGCGATACTGGCGGACCGGGATTTTGCGGATGGGCAGTATCATGACAAGGGGCAGCCCGCAAGGGGACTTGGCATCGCGCGGATGATAGGGCATATTACGTACCTGTCTGAAGAAAGTATGCGTGATAAATTCGGCAGAAAATTGCGCACCGCCGACGATTACAAATACGATTTTGCCTCGGAGTTTGCTGTTGAGACGTATCTTGATTATCAGGGGCAGAGTTTCGTCGAGCGGTTTGACGCCAACAGCTATCTTTATATTACCAAGGCGGGTGATTATTTTGACCTGGCCAAGGACTATGGCTCGCTTGAAAAGGCGTTCGCTGATGTTAAGAGTCGATTTCTGGTCGTTAGCTTGTCGAGCGACTGGCTTTTTACGCCTGCGCAGTCGAAGGCGATAGCCGAAGCGATTGCTTCCAACCGCAAGGATGTGAGCTACTGCGACATTATGTCGCCATACGGGCACGACGCGTTTTTACTGGAGATTGACACGCTTGGACAATTTATCTGTTGTTTTCTTAAAGCGACGTATGACCCGCAGAACCGCAAACCTTGTTCCTGCATTGCTCAGCGGGGACGAGGGCTGGATGTTTTTGACCAGCCGCAAAGAGCGCGCGTTGATTACGACCTGATAGAATCGCTTATAGAGCCGGGAAACGCCGTGCTTGACGTTGGCTGCGGCAGCGGCGAGCTGCTCGCCAATCTTATACGCGACAAAAAAATAAAAGGCGAGGGTGTCGAGCTTGGCCAGGAATCTGTGCTGGATTGTGTCTGCCGGGGGTTGCCGGTTATTCAGCAGGACGTCGAGCAGGGGCTTGGCTACTACGCCGACAAGAGTTTCGATTACGTGATATTATCGCAAACGGTGCAGACGCTGAAAGACCCGGAAAAGGTGCTTTCCGAAATGCTGCGTGTCGGCAAAAAGGTTATTGTGAGTTTTCCGAATTTTGCGCACTGGCGATGCAGATTGCAGATGGCGATTCTGGGCAAGGCGCCCGTGACCGGGCATTTGCCTTTCGAATGGCATAATTCGCCGAATGTTCATTTCTTTACGCTGAAGGATTTTGACAGGTTCTGCGCAAAGCTTGGCGTGCGGGTTGAAAAGAAGATAGGGTTGAGTGAAACGCGAGTAGGCCCCGTTAAGTTTGCGCCGAATTTTTTCGCCGAACAGGCGGTTTATGTAACGAGCAGGGATTAGTTTGCGAATAAAAACCTGTATTTCGGAGAGATACAATGGCACAGATAGAGCGAGTGGGCGTGTCGCTCGAGAAAGAACTGCTCGGCGCGTTTGACAAGCTGATTGCCGGGAAAGGTTACCAGAGCCGGTCGGAGGCGATACGCGATTTGATAAGGCAGCAATTGAGCAGTGACCGGCTAAGCAACGAAAAGGCCGAAGCGGTCGCCGCGGTTGTCCTGGTGTATGACCACCACGCCACCGCGATTATGGAGCGGCTGACCGAACTTCAACATTCGCATTTCCTTAAAACCATTTCTTCTCTTCATATTCATCTGGACCACCACGACTGCCTCGAGGTGATAGTTTTGCGGGGCAAAGTCGGCGAGATAAACCGGATGGGCGATAAACTCGTAAGTATTAAAGGCGTCAAGCTCGGACGAATCAATCTTTTGGCAAACAAGGGGCTTTGAACCAGCCCGGCAGGACATGCTTTGAGCTTGACAACAGCAGGCCGAATCGGTTTTAATGCGATTTTGCGGGGCGATTAGCTCAGCTGGTTAGAGCGCACGGATCACACCCGTGAGGTCACAGGTTCGAACCCTGTATCGCCCATTTAAATAACCCTTTTTATTCTTCCACCGCAATACTAAAGTGGTAAACCGTAGATGGCGTTATCCGCCAATGGCGGACAGGCGGAAGCCTGAAACACGTAGTAGTTTACTACAAGAAATTGTATCATTTCTTTTCGGCTGTAAATTTAATTCCTGAATTAACCTGATTTTCTTTCACGCAGAATTCATGCAAAATAATAAAATTTTTTTAATTTAGTTTTTGGGTAGTCTGGATCGTCCTGCATTGCAAGGGTCGAAACGACTCTAAAATATGATCTTTGCGGGTTGTTGAATGATAACGAATGGGCTATAATCATTACTGTCCGCATTGCAGTCCTGGGTATATATGGCGGTGGCGTTCGCGGAGGATTACATTTGGGCAGACCATTTTAATGCTAATGCAAAATAGAGATGAAATGCAGATTCTGACAAAAGAAGCTGAACACGTAATCGACGTCGAGAAACTGACGAAACGTTACGGGGATCTGCTGGCGGTCAACGACATATCGTTCACCGTCAGGAAAGGGGAAGTGTTCGCTTTTCTGGGTCCCAACGGCGCCGGCAAGACCACTACCGTTGAGATAATCGAGACAATACGCACGCCAACGTCGGGAAAAGTGAGCCTTCTCGGGATGGACGTCACGAAAAAGAAACGCAAAATCGTCCGCCGCATCGGCGTTCTCCCGCAGGAGTTCAGTTCGTTTGACAGGATAACGGTCAGGGAGACCATCCAGTACTACTCGAGGCTTTTCAACTGCAGGAACGCCGATATCGATGGGCTGATAGAACTCGCGAACCTCAAAGACAAGAGCAAAGAGCAGTTCAAGAACCTCTCCGGTGGATTGAAGCAGCGCCTCGGAATTGCAATTGCGCTGGTGAACAATCCCGATGTTGTGTTTCTCGACGAGCCGACGACCGGGCTAGATCCCCGCGCAAGGCGTGAGGTGTGGGATGTTCTGCTGGGCCTGAAGAAGAAGGGAAAGACGGTATTTCTCACCACACACTACATGGAGGAGGCGGAGCTTCTTGCAGACACTGTAGCGATAATCTCCAGGGGAAGTATAGTCGCGATGGGCTCTCCCGAAGAGCTTATCGAAAGGAACGCAAATTATCTGGCCCTCACGCTACAATCAGTTGATGAAAAAGTATTTGAAATCGTTCAGAAGATGGGCTTTGAGCCGGTCAAAGCTAACCACAATAACATCAAGGTACGGGTGCAGCACCCGGACGACGTCCAGAAAATACTAAATACCATCAAGGACGCCGGGGCGTCATTTCTCAGCCTGGACGTTCGCAAACCCAATCTTGAAGAGGTTTTCCTGAAGCTCACCGGTGCGGCGCTCCGCGAAGACCTTGCCGGGGGGGTAGCCCAATGAGCTTACGTATCATCGGCGCAAATCTCATCGTGAGCATCAAGAGTTTCTACCGCGAGAAGACGGCAGTGTTCTTCAGGCTTGCCTTCCCGGTACTCCTGATACTCGTCTTCGGCGCGATTTTCATGAACCAGGACAACATGCATTTCGGCTTTTATGTGCAGGACCTCGATGGGACTAATTCGTCGGCAGAGCTTGTAAAAACCCTTGAGCTAAACGAGAAATTCAAGATAACCAGGGTTGACCCGGCCATCAACGCCACGCAGTACGCCAAGGACAACAAGCTAAATCTGGTCGTGGTCATTCCCAAAGATTATGAAAAATCCCTCATACAGAGGGTGAAACGCAAGGATCTCGACGCTTCCGCTACCATTACATACATATACGACCCAAGCTCTACTTCGGTGGCCACGAAGATGCAAGTCCTGAACGTCGTTTTCGCCGAGATAAACCAGAGGATGTCCGGCAAGCCTCCGTTCATCACGCCGGCCGAGGAATCGATACTCAACAGGAAATACCGGTTCATCGATTTCTTCGTCCCCGGCATCATCGCGATGTCGGTGATGACGGCAAGTCTGTTCGGTGCGGTAAACGTTAACGCGGAGCTTCGGCAGAAAGGCGTCATCAGGAAGCTATCCACAACACCCATCACCCATACCGACTGGATATTGTCCAACGTTATGTACCAGTTCCTGCTTGCGGTCATATCCACAATTTCGATACTATTAGTGAGCTACGCCGTATTCGACGTTAGTCTTCAGTTGAATTTCTGGCTCCCTGTGTTTGTTGTGCTTGACGTTTTCGCGTTCGTCGGGATAGGGATGATACTCACCCGTGTCGCGAAGGAAGCGGAGAGTGCTGCCGCCGCAGCAAACGTTATAATGTTTCCGATGATGTTCCTCTCGGGGACATTCTTTCCTGTCGAGATGATGCCGGGGTTCCTGCAGAAGTTATCCAGGATACTGCCTCTGTACTATGTGAACGAGGGGCTTCGGGCATCCATGATATTTGTGGACAATATGGTTGCGTTGCGTTGCTCTGTGATTATAGGGGTTTTCGCCGCCGTGGTCTTCGTCCTGGGTATGATGACCACCAAATGGGAAGAGGGGTAAAGATATCTTGACTCCAAGAGTGTTAATAAAATTTGGAAGGTGCCAGTGAGAAAAAGAATCTTTTTCATTTGTGGTTCAATGAATCAGACAACCCAAATGCATCAGATATCCAGGCAACTTCCCAAATATGAGCACTCCTTCTCACCCTACTACTGCGACGGCCTTCACGAGATTCTTCGAAAAATCGGGTTGATGGAGTTCACTATCATAGGTAACAAGCTGGCGAAAATATGCCGGATGTATCTGCAGAATCATAACCTTCCCATCGACTATAAGGGGAAGAATCGGCCCTACGACCTTGTAGTTACCTGCTCGGATGTGTACCTGCAGAAGAACATTAGAAAGGACAAGGTAGTGCTGGTGCAGGAGGGGATTACGGACGCAGAATCTGTCTTGTTTCGCCTCGTTAAGCGGTTCCGATTTCTTCCTCGCTGGCTGGCGGGCACATCGGCTACCGGCCTCAGCGATGGGTACCATGCTTTCTGCGTCGCAAGCAATGGATATCGCGAATTTTTCATCCGCAAAGGCGCACGCCCCGAGAAAATCATTGTTACGGGAATACCCAATTTCGACAACTGCCAACGATATTGCAGCAACGACTTTCCGCACAGGCACTACGTGCTGGTCTGCACATCGCCGTTGCGGGAGATATTCCAGGGCGAGGACCGTAAGGCCTTTCTCCGGAAAGCTGTCGAGATCGCCGCCGGCAGGCAGCTCATCATCAAGCTTCACCCGAACGAAAATGAAGAGCGTGCTATCCGGGAAATCCGCTGGCATGCACCTGGAGCCATGGTGTTCACCACCGGCAGCGCCGAAGAAATGATAGCAAACTGCGATGTCCTGATTACTCGTTTTTCGTCCACTGCCTTCGTCGGCATTGCGCTCGGCAAGGAAACCCATTCAGACTTCGACATGGACGAATTGCGTCGGCTGATGCCGGTACAGAACGACTCAGCGGCCCTCAACATCGCGAATGTCTGCCGCCGGTTTCTTGAAGAGGACTAACGGCCGTTCATCCTCATTTTATCCTGGATACTCTAATATGTAGTGGTACAATAAACAGGGCAGAAAAGATAATCGCTATGGAAAAGGAAATAAAAAATATTCGTATCATTAATAATCCCGCTGCAGGAATTGGAGAATCTATCTTACCTGTTATTAATGCGTCCATGAAAAAAGCTGACATTAAGCGGGAAGCATCAATTACCCTTGAGGGGCCGACACGAGAAAATCCGTATCGCGGATTGAGCGGCTTCTTGCGCTATCTGCGCGGAAAGCGATATGAATTGCGGTATCTCGACGCCAACGATCTATGGATGTACTTCACGGTTGCGTCGCTCTATTGGCATACGGAGCGAACCGAGTGTCGGTTGGTCCCCCTCGATACCATCAAGTTGCTGCATCCCATCGTGAGAAGCACAGCCGTCGATCTGGTCGAAGATCGCACTAAATCCTTAACGGCACATCGTCGCGACATCATCGAAACCGGGCGAGTCGACCGAGCACTCCAAGACGCGTGCATGCCGTCGGTTTCACCGATTAACGTGGTAGCCGAGGCCCCATCCAGCTACATCGCCTTCGAGGGCAACGGGCGTCTCGAAGCTATTCGCCGGGTCGTCGCGGGGATTCCGGGGGTGCTCGTCGAGGTGGTCGTCTATCATCCGACAAACCACGAATCATGTGTCGGACGTATGCGACATCTACGCACCAGAAACGGCATGGCCGACTGAAAGGGCACCGACGGACTGTTGGGGCCTAAAGTCCACTATATCGAGCTCTACGGAAAAGACCTCAAGACAGGAGAAAAACGCTAGCAAAAGATCGTGTCGAAATAGCACCAATTGTCCCGAATTGTGCTTGAATTGTCTTGAATTGATTGCTTGCGATCTCGAATTGTACGCCAAATTGAGCCACAGATTTGAGAACGAAAAACCGTGGAATCCTCCGTTGGCGGATGATTTTCATTTCACAGAAAATGGCGGCCTTGTACACGACCAGTCATCTGTTATCAGATGACAGACGGCGGCGTCTTGTGGTTGCCCAGTTAAACATAAGGACTGCGAGGATGCCGAGGAGTAAGCCTCCAATAACATCGACGGCGTAATGAAACATACAGTAGACCGTGGCAATAGAGAGGAACAGAAAAGTCAGCCAGTAAAAGATTTTGAGCTTTT
This sequence comes from Phycisphaerales bacterium, assembly GCA_003141275.1. Classification (GTDB taxonomy): domain Bacteria; phylum Planctomycetota; class Phycisphaerae; order Sedimentisphaerales; family Anaerobacaceae; genus Fen-1362. Next base: position 4,298 of record PLLM01000096.1, on the reverse strand, counting down.
TAAATTGTTTACTCCCCCACCAAGCTACCAGAAACATAACTGCAACATGGGAACTTGGAAATCCTGCGCCTGGATTTTCTCCCTTTGCCCAAATAAAATCCACTATTGTGCGAAACAGGCCGTGTTGAAGATAATATTCATTTCGCAATTGGGCCGGGCCCTCAACGGGCAAAAATATGAATATGACGTAACACACGTAGAGCAAGGATGAAAGCTGGAACATGAAGCTCTCGAAGAGCTTTACATCTTTGCGGTAGAGCAAAATGCAGGTCAGGGGAATTACCAGATAATAACAAAAGTAAAAAAAGTGAAAAAACTCGTCGAGGAAGACATTGCCATGTGTACTACTGAGGAAAAAACCGGGAGATTTGCCGAAGATACGCACGTCCAGATTAAGAAAAAAACTATCCAGAAATTTTGGCACTACAACCGTGTTGAGCAATCCGGTCTGATAGTAAATAAAACTGTACAGGATCAAGGGATACCACAAGCTCAGAGTGCGAAGAAAAGTAGTTACAGGTACATCTCGGAGAACCTCGCTTGTGCCAGTCCCTGTTCTTCTCAAATTGCTCCTCCTGCTAAAGCTTAATAAAAGGACGAGAATGATAACAGAGAGGTTAAATGCGAAATGGTAACCGTATGCTGCGATCTTTACTCTGAAAATAAAGGTGAAAATAACCACGATGACGTTATAGAGTATAGTTACCCTGTCGGTTAAATTTAAGCTGATATTTCTCATGCGGTTCCCTACCCAAGTTAGACGTTATTGTTCTGCTCCTTTTTAGTACCAGTTGGAGAGGGTTTCCGACACTGCCCGCGCCCATTCTTGGTCCACTCGTAATGATAATTCTTTGTTTCGTATTGCTCTGTTGTATTCCTGAGGCTGAGCCGTAGGCGAAGCCGAGAGAATACAACTTTCGGCGAATTCTTCGGGCGCCAAGTTACCTATGGAGCTATGCGGTCTGTTATGGTTGTAATCCTGTTGCCACTATTCAATCCTATCACGAGCATTTGCCAGTGACAAGAACCAATTCTGATTTAAAACTCGGCTCTGACGGCGTGTAATACCAAGCTCTCACGGGTAAAGTTATCTACTATCGTTAGGACTCGAATTTAATGGTCGCTATTCAGCTGATCCGGTATAAACGGGGGAAGGTCACGAGCACACCTGCTGCCTTCTTAGTTTTGTTTATTATATATTGCTACCTTTCTGTTTTCCCTTAAATTTTCAGCCCTCGGGAAAGTAACCGCAGGTTTTTGTTCCAGCAGCGCATGTCCAAAGTTGAGCATTGTATCATTGCCAAGCTTGGTCACCTTCGGCGGCGTTATAAACAAATTGGCTATGCACCCCTTGACACCACTAATGAAGCCCTCAGATTCTTCCGCATCACTGATGGACGCCATTAATATTCCCATGCGGGGAGCATTCTCGGTCTTTTTGAAGACGAGTGAATTCACCCGGGCAACTATCCGGTTCGACCTGTTTTCATACTTATATTCCCCGTCTTTGGGTTTAACGTCATATAGGCCAATGGTTACGGGGCTTTTTTTGCCCCTTGCGTTGAACTGTATATCTACCTCAGTAACGGTCGGGGCAGAACCGGTCATAGTTCCCTTAACCTCGATGCGGCCGAACCCTTCTCCTTCAAACTTAATGTAATCGAGCGTAGTTGTCAGCGATGCGCCTTGCTTCAGCTTACCATCATGTCCTGCTAGCATCCTTGCAGGGTCAAATGTATTTTTGTGAAAACCCTTTCCCGAAATTTCAAATTCACAGGCCACATAAAAGGATTTTGAAGTTACGTTTCTTTCATACGAGACAATACCTACCTGCTGCTCATTATTGGCACTGGTTTCCCTGTCCACAAATGCCGGAGATATCAGCGGAATAAAATATATGAAAGAAGAGATGGGATTCTTCTCAAACGTCTGGCGGCTGTAACTTAACATAACAGTAGGGCCGTTAACATCGTTGACATCCGCTGCCGATTCACTGCCGACGTCTATCGCAGGATTATTGGGGGTAGAACTTATCCCGACACCAGCCATTAGAAGCACGATACAAACAACAGTAATCGCGAATAAACCTGATAGAAGGCGGTTTATTAAAAGCACGCGTGGATTTATCACATACAATTGCATAGCTTATCCTGATACTGAGATACTGAACAAACCACATTTTGTTATTTTAGAAAAACAGAAACGGGTACACCCCCGCTATCGAGTTACTTGTACCCGTTACCATTTTTATCGTCATGTCCGGCGCACAGACAGCAGTAGACATAGCAAAAATCACAGTTATATGTAAGATGCAACATTGTATCCTCACTACTATTCTTTTTGATATATACTACAGCTGCGTGAATCGCCGAAACATCCTACCAATTAACGCCATGGCATCCGTTCGTAAAAGCTGCCAGTGCAAAAAGGGCTATTGCCAGGACATACTTGAAAATTGAGCTTAGCTTCATGTTAAATCTCCTTTTAATTAGTGTCATACTTATAAATTTGTTTTAGTTACATACCAACGATTTAGCACTTAGCGTAATAACACAGCAACGCCACATTCAAATATTTATTGCCAACGGCTCATCCCTTATCACCGCCGCTCTTCTTGCCGTTCCAACCGTTCCTGCTCTGCGTGTCGTTCCCGCCGTTCCTGCTCTTCGCGCCGTTCCAACTGTTCCCGTTCCGATTGCCGATTCCGCCACCCATCATCCCGCTGCTCGTGTCTTTCCCTTCCACAGCCGCCGCACATAATGAACAGAGTAAGAACGAACATCGTAACCAGTAAAATCTTTACCCTTGCCATACAATTCTCCTTATCTTTAAAAACCATATGTTACTCTGTCACATAATACCTTACTGCAACAGCTCTAACGTCGCGGCATCGCCCTGTGATGAAGTGTGCGACTCTCTTTCGAACAAACTGCCCTGGACCTACGGAGAGACAACCTTCACAGTAAATGACGTCGAGGTCGATTCTCCAGTTTTTGGGATACCCCTAACGGATACGCTATACTCACCGAGGGCGGCATTCTGAGCCGCAGTAACCCTGAGTTGCACATCAGGTTTATCACTCGCCTTGACCATAACTTTGGTCGGGTCGACGCTGATGCCTTTGGCTGTTTTGATCAGGAATCTCACGTTCTGCTTGAAATATGCACCCCTCTCCAGCGAGAGGGTAACGTTTTGGGTTTCACCCTGTTTGAGCTCCGTGGTTAAGGTTGGGACGGCGATTTTGAATCCTTCGCCCTTGGCAACGCTGCCGCCTTTCTCGCTGCTCGATGAGCAGCCGGACACGGTCGCCAGAACCAGCGCCATCACAATCGTAATTGCAGTTTTCATTTGTTCTTCCTTTCTTAAGTAATTAAATATGGAGTGATACACACACTCCGTTAAGTACATATTCCCTGAATTCTACTTCAAATTCTGTCCCTCAACCCAGAGAGGCGAGGGAAACCATCTTTAACATCTCTCACTCTTGCTTCCTGGAACGGTTGTTCAGAAGCCGCGGGGAATAATTCCCAGCAGCAGCAGTATCAGCAGGATCACCAGTACCAGTCCCAATCCCCCGCTTGGGCCGTAACCCCAATCACGGCTGTAATTCCACCGAGGCAGCCCGCCGACAAGAAGCAAGATAACAATAATAAGTAATACCAATCCCATAAGAAGCTCCTTTCAATTGTTTGAACAAGCAGGAAACCGCCGGCTGTCTGACTCAACAGCCCGCGACCTTCTGCGTTCCGGCCGAGAACGTCAGCCAGTCCTTATTTCCATAATCCGATCCCAGCGAGTCCCTTATGGAAGGAATACTCGTCTTTTAACGCTGCATGACGACTTCAAGCCTTTCGTCCGCTGCGCAGATCATTTTCGGCTTGCTTCCAGTCCCGTTCACATTGTCCTTGCCGACGGCCCTTCTTGATGTAAATTTCATATGCACGCTTGGCAATCTCGTCGTGCGCAGGTATGAGGGGCACTGCCTGTTCATTATGTCTATCACCAGGCTTCTGCTGGGTTGCATACGTCTGTGTTGTTTTCGATTCAGTCGTGAATGTCTTCATAAATTTCCCCTTTTTATTGCATGTTATAGTTTCGGCAATCAAGCACAGTGCCGACTGCCTTGGTCCCGCTTACCTACGCTGTACCCGGAACCCTGCTGAAGAACCTCGCGTCGCGGCATCGCCGTCGTACGGACAAGTTCAAGTGCGCCTCCTTGCGCACTATCCCTTGAACAATTTCCTTAAAATCTATGGAGCCGCAACATTCACGTTGAATTCCACTGAGGTCGCTTCGCC
>PLLM01000100.1 GCA_003141275.1 Phycisphaerales bacterium | reverse complement strand
GGGCAGGAAATGCTTAAGCCCGGTGAGAAATGGAGCAGAATCAAGACCTTTGCGTTTGGCAAGATGGGCCTTAAATCATACGAGAAGATTTACACGCTTAAAGAAGTGCGAGACGCAGATGGCCGCAGTATCGTGGTCATTGATATGAACACGATACCTTCTTCCGAGGTTGAGCCAAAATACCGCAGTCAGCAGGCAGAGGTTGATGTGCCGAAAACGTTTGACACGAACGATTCTTACACCGGCGGCGGCGAGTTTGATTTGAAAGCGGGCAGGATAGAAAATTACCACGAAGATTTAGAGGCAAGCTGGACTGTCGCGCTTCCGGCAAAGCAGGGTGATACCGGCGAGCCGGTGGTGTTAAAGATGTCCGCTTCTCGCGTTTACAGCATTGAAAGAGTTAAATAATCGGGTTTGAACGAAAGGGACCAAAGTTGAGCCGGACAAAGATTCTTGTAGTTGCTTTGATTGCGGGGATTATCGGCGGCTGCACGTCGGCGCCATCGCCACGCAAAACATTATTGACGGTTGATTTCAAGCCCGGTCAGGTCCTTAAATACAAGTTCGTCAACACCAGGAATATGGCGGTGGACTGGGGGCCGACGAGGAGTGGGGAGCGGAGCAAAATCAACAAGTCGTCGGAATCGCTGGAAATGGTTGTTTCGTACACTCCCGTCAAAGTTGACCCCTACGGTGTTTCGACAATAAGGGCCGATTGTGAATCCGCAAAAGCAAAACGCACGTCGGAATCGGCTCGCCCGCAGAATTGGCAGGAGGCGGCGGAAGGTTTCGCCGGCAAGAGCTGGACGTTTACTGTTGACGCCAGGGGTAAAGTTGTGGATGGTTCAGGGTTTCGCGACACGCTTCTTCAGGTGGGTCAGCGGGCATTCAGGGCTGACAAAAGCAAAGGTCTCATTAAAGAGCCGGATATGCTTTTCGATGTTATTGCGATGCAGTGGTTCCTGTGGGATTCGGTATCGAGCATAAGTAATCCCACCAAAGGCGTTGCCGTCGGCGACAAGTGGAAGTCCGTGCTTGCCGTACCCGCCACGATGGTTCTGTTCGCTGCCAGAGATGTCAATTACACTCTGTCGGAAATACGCGTTCAGGACCCCAATAACCGGATAGCCGTAATTGATAGTTCCTATTCTCTGCTGTGGCCGAATCCTCCCGAATGGCCCGTCCCTTATACCGAGCCATTCCAGATGAGCGGGATTTATGGATTCCTGAGAGGATATAAAACACACGATTTACAGGGTCATGGACAGGAGCTTTTCAACATAGACGCCGGAAGAACCGAACGATACAGTCAAAGTTATACGGTACATGCCAGTGCGTCGTTGCCTATGGGCCTCGGCGGCGTCAATCCGCAGATAACCATTGACCAGAACATGACAATGGAGCTTCTTGCGCCGTCCGTTCCCCGGAAATAGTTTTTTTAAGGGCCGGCCGCAGCGCATGGAGGTGTAAATAAATTGAAACGCAAAAATCTTTGGGCTCCGTGGCGAATCGGGTATATCCAGGGCCTCGCCGACAAAAGCGAGTGCTTCATCTGCAAAAATATCAAAGCCCCGCAGGATGACGACGATAATCTTGTCCTGTGGCGTTCCAAAAACTGTATCGCGGTTCTGAATCGCTTTCCTTATAACAACGGGCATCTGCTCATCGCGCCGGTTCGGCACATCCCTGATTTCAACGAGGCGAACGACGAGGAGCTTCTTGAAATGACCAAAATGACAAGAGACGCCCAGAAGGTCCTTTCTCTTGCGATTAAGCCCCACGGCTTCAATATCGGTATCAATTTCGGCAGGTGCGCCGGAGCGGGATTGCCCGACCATATGCACATCCACGTTGTCCCTCGCTGGGACGGCGATACCAATTTTGTCAGGGTTTGCAGTGATACATACCTTATCAGCCAGAGTTTGACGGAGCTTCTGGCGGCATTAAAACAAACAAGCGCCAAAAACAATCTTCCCATTCTGTAATTATGCGTTCAGAGCTTGCCCCTTACGCGGTCAGTGAGAAATCCGGCAAAGGCCGGGTGTTTGCGGAAGAGCCGCATCCCTACCGCCTGGATTTCGAGCGCGACCGCGACAGGATAATTCACTGTGCCGCGTTTCGCCGGCTCGAAGGCAAAACACAGGTCTTTACGCCCGGCCTCGATGACCATTACCGCACTCGTCTTACTCATACAATCGAGGTCGCCCAGATTGGCAGGACCATAGCAAGGGCGCTTGGTCTTAACGAACAACTGACCGAGGCGATTTGCCTGGCGCACGATTTGGGTCATTCACCTTTCGGCCACACCGGAGAAAGCGTCCTCAATAAATTGATGTCCGATTTCGGCGGCTTTGAGCACAACAGGCAGTCACTGCGAATCGTTGACCTGCTTGAGCATCCTTACCCGGATTTCGCGGGACTTAACCTGACTTATGAAACCCGGCTGGGGTTGGCAAAACACAGCAGCCCGTATGATAAACCAGAGGACGCTGATTTTCCTGAGCTTAATTGTTCGCTCGAAGGCCAGATAGCGAATGTCGCGGATATGATTGCCTTTAATTCGCACGACCTTGAAGATGGTATGCGGGCCGACATGATTGATGCGGAGCAATTAGGGGGTATAAAATTGTTTCGGGATGCCAAAGAGCGGGCGCAGGCCGACAGGATTGAGGATAGAATCGTCCGCCGGACAAGGACTGCCAAGGCCATCATAGATATACTTGTCGGCGAGTGCATCGAGCAAAGCACCCTGGGAATCCGTAAGGCGAAAGTTAAAACACTTGACGACATATACAGCCGGCGGGAATGTTTGATTGTCCTGCCCGAAAAAAGCGGCGCGGAACTGAAAGAGCTGGAACAATTCCTTCTCGCGAATTTTTATCAGCATCCTTTACTGCTTTCCACGGCCAAACAGGTCGAGCAGTGGCTTACCCGGCTGTTCGAGCATTTCTGTAATAATCCGAAACTTATGCCCGGTTACTTTCAGCGTTTCATTGAGAAACAGGGTCTGCAGCGGGCTGTCTGTGATTACATCGCGGGTATGACCGACCGTTTTTGCCTGAAAATTTTGAAGGAAATATGAGGAACCCTAACCTTGTGGCAAGCCATAAAAATATTATGAGGAGATAAAATATTATGAAGGCAGTCATTTTAATATTAACTGGTTCGTTTGTTTTTATGACAGGTTGCGCAACAAATGGACAGGCCTTTTCGCCTGTAGAAAATCCCGATGTGAATAAAGCCGTTGTTTATATATACAGGCCGTTTAATGTTGTTGCGTGCTGCTTGAATCCGCATGTGTATATAGACGAAGTTAAATATGGCCCCCTGAAAAATAATGCTTATTTGGTATATTTTGTTAAGCCCGGGAAATGCATGATTGAACTTCGCGATGCTATGTTTGATGAAAACATGACGATTTATCCGGATCTCGCGGCCGGAAATGAATATTACATTCGGTGGTCTATCGAAACACAACTCACATCGCATGTTTATAAGTTTGAAGTTGTTCCGAAAGAATATGCAATAGAGGAAATCAAGCTTACCAAAAAAGCAGATTAGGAAAATTTTGCGCGAAATTCATTTTTCTTAGTTAAATATATAGTTTCGAATGTGTATGCAGCTGCATTGCCGGTGTGAGCCGGCGGCAGAAAGCTCTTGTGGGTTTTTAAAACATTTGATAGTTTGTGGTTGTATGTCAGGGCATATATAAGGAGAAAATAAACATGAAGAAACTTTTTATTGTCATTATGCTTTGCAGTTTAGCCTTTCTAAGTTCATGTGCTTCTCCCAAAGCGACAGTGACATCTATTACTGATATGAAGGAAAGTATTTCTTCGGAAGGAATAATCGTTGTTTCTGATGTGGGAAAACATTTAGGGCCGAAATTCCGGATGGCATTCGAGGGGAAGCTTATGGAACTTGCAGGCCCCCACAGTAAACTGCTGGGGATTATGCCATATATGGGCTTTATACGTTCGCCATATAATAAGCCGGACGTGAATGATTCATTCTCTAATCGTTTATTTGTATTTGTTTCAACTCGAGGCTCAAGTACATATCAATATTCTGTAACCAGTATCGATTACCTGATGGAAGTAAAATATCTGAAAAAAGAACCGTTTCTCGTGCAAAAAATTCATCTGGGTACTGGTACCACTTATTTAAGCAGCGACCAGCAGCGTGGCGATGAGCTGGCTCGTGCTGTTTTCGAGGAATTGAAAAACAGAAAAATATTGTGAGGAGACAAAACATGATGAAGGCGGTCATTTTAGTCCTGGCAGGTTCATTTGTTTTTATGACTGGCTGTACCGCAAATGGTCCGGCTTTTTCACCGGTAGAGAATCCTGATGCGAATAAAGCTGTTGTTTATATATACAGGCCATTCAATATCGTTGGCGCAGGTGAAACTCCTGATGTATATATCGATGAAGTCAAATATGGTCCTCTGAAAAACAACGGTTATCTGGTTTATTTTGTAGAACCCGGAAAGCGAATGATTGCGAATAAAGACCCTCACGTGCCTGAACCTATGGCAATCTACCCGGATTTAGAGGCCGGGAAGGAATACTATATTCGAAGGGCCTATGTATCGAATATTGGTTCAATTGGGATTCAGATTGCAGTCATACCTAAAGAATATGCGATACAGGAAATCAAACTTACCAAAAAAGCAGATTGAGAAAATCTTGCACGGAATTCAATATTAAGTGTGGGGGTACCAAATGCGCCTGCTATTATATTACCGGCACGATCGACCGTTTCTGCCTGAAAATGGTTGAGGAAATCTAAGGCCGAATCGTTATAATCCTTACATTTAATTTTTCTGCGGATTTGCTGGTTTTATGAAACGTTTTCTTACATCTTGTTTCGGACTTGGCTGGCTGCCTGTGGCGCCCGGCTCGTGGGGGTCGTTGCCTTCCGCGATTATCTTTGGACTTGCCTGTTATTTCGGCGGGTCAACGGCGATTCTGATATCGCTGATGATTGTGCTTATAATAGCCGGTTCGTTCGTATGCGTTAAATTCTCATACGTCGCCGTCGCCGCGACGGGCAATAAAGACCCCAACGAGGTGGTAGCCGACGAGATTGCGGGCCAGGCGTTGACTTTTCTGGCGATGCCGTTGCTGATGACGGATGTGTCGGGCGGTCAGATTGTCTCGATTGTAGCGCTCGGTTATTTTTTGTTTCGTTTGTTTGACACGGTCAAGCCCTGGCCTTCGTATCGGCTCGAAGAGCTGCCTGCCGGCTGGGGGATTCTCGCCGATGACCTGATGGCGGGCGTGTATGCGGGAATCGCGTTGTTCGTTTCCGCCAAAATTTGGGTTCTCAAATAATTTTGCTGCTTATTGTGACAGGAATCGTAAATGGCGATAACGGAATATAGCCCCGATATTTGCAGGAAGCTTCAGGCGAAGTATCAGGGTCTTGGTCTTCATCGGGCGATGCGAGTCAGCCGATATGACACGGGCACGGAGCTGGTTTACAATGTCACCTGTCTTGAAAAATCGAATACAGCCCGTGTGCATTTGCTGATAGAAAAATTTATCGGCGGCGGATTCGCCGGCCAGGTTTACAGGGTTAAAATCCTCGATATTCAAAACGCATCCGGCCCAATATCGGGAATCGAGCAGGGCGGCGTTTACGCGATGAAGATTCTCGTTCCGCCCTCGGGTTTTGCGTGCCTGTTCCGCGATGTCCTCTATAAAATTGGCTTTCAGGGGCCTTTCCAGCTTCAGGTCAATCCTGCCGCGGCAAGGGCCGGCGCGCTTTGGCAAAAATTCATCAGGCAGGCGGCCAAAATCCGCTTCGGCGACGAGAAAGCCGTTGTCGATATTCACGCGACCTTCGTTGATGAGAAAATCGGCAGCTGCGGCGAATTGAGCGAATGGGTCGAGGGACGCACCTGGCGGCTGGAAGCCGATGACAGGATGGACCTGCTTAAATTCTGGCGACGAGGCAAAATAATTGATGCCAGCCATCTCGGCTCGCCCGAATATCGCGCAAAAAAACAGTTTATGGCTGATTTCGTGAATATGCTTCACGGTATCGGCGCTTATGAGTTCGCCAGGCAATACGAATGGTCAACCTGCAAGAGCCAGCCCAATTGCCTCAAACGCAAAGGAACCGACGACCAGCCCGCGAAGGGATTGAGCGCAGTTGATTTCAGGCCCGGGCTTGTGCTGCTGCCGTTTTTGCCGATGAGTCCCGGCGACTTTTCGCTGATAGCAAAAGGCATTATGCGCGGTTCCCTCGTGCAGTTCGATCGCGGGGACGTATCAAAACTCGAATCGTTTGTGCTGGCGAACCCCCAACATTTCGCGGATATGCGGCCAATGCTCGACGAGCTTAAGGCCGACGAACAAATATACCGCAGCAGTGTCCCTGATTTCACACAGAATGACATTCGGCTGTTCTACGACGGGGAATTATGGTCGCGGATTCTCGCCGGCTCGATAACGGGCTGGAAGGTTCGTAATCTCATCGATGATGAAAGCGAGACAAAACTCCGTGGCAGAAAATCGAGTGCGGTGATGTTTTTGCTTCTTGGCCTGCTCCCTTTCCTCGGCACTATTTTCCGTCGTCTCTGGGCAAGGGCCGATTGGCGGCGTCACTATACGGAGATGTTTACTCACTGGAATTATTTTTGCAGGGCGGTCAAAGGTAAAATTTTCGAAAAGACAATCGGCTGGTATCGATGCGGGCGCATCAGCATTGGCCAGACACTAAAAATATATGACCAGCCGTGGCGGTTTTTCCTGCATTTGCCGTTCTTGCTTCTTATTTCCGCTGGTCTGCATCGCTTCCTGACCGATTCGGCTTTCAGAAATGAGAAACTTTCCGCCATATTCATCAGGCCTTTTCAGTTGTATTTTAGCGCCGCGTTGCGCGAACAGTGGCTTCGAGATATGGTCGCCGAGGGGCAGAAAAAACATATTCTCACAGACGATGATGCCGGCGCGATTCTTTCGCAGATAAATGAGCCGTACATTCAAAAGTATCTTGTGAGTTTGGTCGTCCATCTGCTGCTGATGCCGACGACACACATCGTCGCTGTAATATGTGCGTTTACTTATGTGTATATGCACCCTGAATTACCACGCAAGGAGGCATGGGCGATAGGCGGGGCCATTGTTTTGCTGTTTCAGGTTATACCTATTTCTCCCGGCTCGATTGCAAGAGGGTGTTACACCGTTAGCTTAGCGATTCATGACCGCAGTTTCAAAGATTACAACATTGCGCTGTTTCTTAGTTTCTTCAAGTATATAGGGTATCTGGCTTTTCCAATCCAGATGACATATCGCTACCCGGCCCTGGCGAGATTTATGGCGGGCCACTGGGCAACGGAAATGGTTCACATAGTGCCGGTGTTTGGCGAGAGGGGGGCATTGCTGGAGCACTGGGTATTCTGTATGTTCTATAACTGGCCTTTGACGATTCGCAGGCGTATGACTCGTCGCGCCGAAATCCGCTCGGTGTTTCCGCTTCGTTACTGGCATGCGGTCGGCTGTGTCATCGCTGCGGTTGCGGCGTTTGCTTTCGCATATAACAATTACTTAGACGAATACTGGAAGCTGCCCCGGTTAAGAGATTTCTGGTGGCTTGTTATTTTATCGTCGGTGCTTTGCGGGGTCGCTGTAACCCTCGGTGCCGGCGGGGCGGTATTGTGGAGGCGAATTGTTACCGCAACCGTCTCCGGCGTGGCTATCGGGATATTTGCCGCTGTTGCCGCGGCGATACTTGACCACGGGGCGGCGGCGATTTCCAAGCTGGTCGTATTATGTGCGATGCACACCTTTGCTTCCGCGGTTCTTGCCACAATCGCGGCTATTATTGCCGAAATGATGCTGCCCGACCCTGACCTGAAACGCCTCGGGGTGCGGTATTCCTGAACGGTGGCGGGTAATCGCCCAATTTGAGCGAAAAAATCTGGCAAAGTAAACTTTTCTAAAGTATAATTAATAGCGGACTCGGGTTTGTGGATGTCTGCCGAATTGCGGATACCGCCGGGTCGATGTTTGGGTGGTTTGTGTAGAGGGTGGCTTCAATTATGGCCAACGGCTATAGTTCACTGTGCGATGACTTTTATCTGGATATGTTTGTCAACACTGAGCTTGACCTGCCTCTCCAGAGCGATACTGTTCTCGCGTTTTTTGAGCGTATTCAAAAGCAGTATCCCACGATGGGTTGTTTTGCCCGGCGGGAAAACAGTGAGTATTGCCTCGAAGAGGACCACAACAGCGGCCAGTATCGCTGGGTGTCCCTTGAGACGGACCGCGTCGGTTCAGGCATCGTCAACCCGGTGGATTTCGAGGAGGTTTACAGCCAGGACAAATTTGTCCTCGGTCTGGTTCCGTATATGCTGGGGATAAGCCACCTCGACGTTGATTCCCTGGATATCACCTACGCTATGGATTTTTACTGTGTCGGCAATCACGACCAGATTATCGCGGAAGCGCTTGGTTCCTCGGCGTTCAACTGCCTGCTGGACTTGCCGCTGGCGAAGGCAATCGACCATTCGCCTTCGATAGTGGTGGCGCTGTCAGAGGACTGCCGCACACAGGCGAGAATCAGCGTAGAATCCAGAACCAGTATCTTCGACCCCGACAAAACGCCGCAGACGCTCGAAGATGCGATAAGCTTGTCTTTTACTGTTCGCCAGTATCGTGCCGCCTCCGGCAAATTCGACATGCTGGAGTCCTTTGACCGGCAGTGTATGCTCGCTGACGAACTGATGGCGGACAAAATTGTCCCAAATTTTGTTCGTCCGCTTATCAATGTTATCGCGCAGAAACGACTGACTTAAAACATTGAAAGAGATTGGCTATGGCGATTGTAGCTCCCGTAAGCAAGTATAAGATTAAAACCTTTCTGATTTATATGGCCGTCCTGGTCGGCTTCGGTGCTTATTGTTATTACGATGGCCACTACAATCAGTCGTTCATAGAAAAACATTCCCCTGACGGCAAACCTGACGGCACAATGGTCTTCAACCAGAAAGCGCCGGCTTATCTTGTTGGTGCGGCAGCATTGTTAGGCGTGTATTTGCTGGTTATCCGCAATAAGAAAGTTGTCGCGGAAGACAATGCCCTTGTAATCGACGGTAAAGCTAACATTGCTTACGACTCAATCCAGAAAATCGACAAGACCGATTTCGACAAAAAGGGCTATTTCACCTTTACTTATAAAACCCCTGATGGCAAAGAAATAGACCGTAAAATCAGCGACAGGAATTACGACAACCTGAAAGCCATATTGGACCATCTCGTGGCGAAAATCAGTTGAAATCCTTCCCATTGGCGATTAAACTTCTCTTTTCATAAACCCGCGGGATAACCCCGGGGGCTTGCCGGTTATATTAAACATAAATTAAGAGGTTGAACGTGAATCGTTGCGTCATAGGATTACAGTGGGGCGATGAAGGCAAGGGTAAGGTCGTAGATATCCTCGCCGAAGACAGCGATATCGTCGTTCGTTATAACGGGGGTGCAAACGCGGGACATACCGTTGTGGTGGGCGACGATAAATTCGCGCTGCACCTTTTGCCCAGCGGCGCGGTCAGGCCCAAAACAATGTGCGTAATCACAAACGCGGTTGTCGTTGACCCCGAAACGCTGCTCGGCGAAATTGATTCCATCGCTCAAAAAGGCATCAAATTAGACAATCGTCTCTTTATCAGCGAAAACGCCCATTTGGTGCTGGATTATCACAAGAAAGAAGACCAGTTGCGCGAGGAGGCGCTCGGCAAAAAGAAAATAGGCACGACCATTCGAGGCATCGGCCCCTGCAACGCCGACAAGATGGGCAGAAGCTACGCTGTTCGAATGGGCGACCTGCGTGACCTCGCAACACTTGAGATGAAACTGCGAACAATTGTAGATTACAAAAACAAATTGTTCTCGGCGCTGTATAAAGCCGAGCCGATGGATGCTGGGACGATAATCGAAAAGTGCAAATCCTACGCCAAAAGGCTTCTGCCCTTTACCATTGATACGACGCAATACTTACACATCGCTATTGCCGAAGGCAAGTCGATTCTTTTCGAGGGCGCGCAGGGCAGTATGCTCGACATCGACCACGGGACGTTTCCTTTCGTAACCAGCGCAAACGTCAGCGGCCTGGGTATGCCCTCCGGTTCGGGCGTGCCCTCTAAAATGGTCGATGAGTTCGTAGGCATATCGAAGGCATATACGACAAGAGTTGGCGCAGGCCCGTTCCCCTCGGAGCTGGATAACGACATCGGACAATACATTCGCGACAAAGGACACGAGTACGGCACGACAACCGGCAGGCCCCGCAGATGCGGCTGGTTCGACGCAGTCGTTGTTTCATATTCGGCAACAATAGGAGGAATCGACTCAGTCGCGATGATGCACCTCGACACACTTACCGGCCTCGATGAATTGAAGGTTTGCGTTGGTTACGAAATCGACGGTAAGCAGACCACGTTTTTTCCCGCCAATATCGACAGGCTGGAAAAAGCCAGATGTATATATCAGACACTCCCCGGCTGGAAAGAAGACATCACGCAGCTAACCGATTTTGGCCAGTTGCCCTTGAATGCTCAAAACTATGTGAGTTTCATAGAAAAGAGCATAAAGAGGCCTGTTACGATGATAGGCGTGGGGCCGAATCGAAAGCAGACGATTTTTAGACGATAGGATTGCTGTCGATTATCAAATCGATGAAAGACAAACTTACACAAACCGCCTCTCGGCTGGGTATAAAACCCGAAGAAATGCCGCATCATATCGCCATAATAATGGACGGCAACGGCCGATGGGCTAAAAAACGGGGATTTTCCCGCCCTGAAGGGCACCGCCGGGGCGCCATAACCGCTGAAAAAATTTCCCACCTCTGCGTCGAGTTCGGAATCGAGGCCCTGACCCTTTATTCCTTCAGCATAGAAAACTGGAAAAGGCCGGCTGAAGAGGTCAACGCCCTGATGAATCTCTACGCCGAGTATCTTGTCAAAATGCGCCCAAAACTTATTGATGATAACGCAAAGCTTGTTCACCTGGGCCAGATGGGACCTCTGCCGGATGCCGTAAAGACCGAGCTTCTTAAAACCATCGAGATGACCTCTAAAAATACCGGAATGATTTTTGCCCTTGCACTCAATTACGGAGGCCGGGCGGAAATAATCGACGCCACAAAAGAAATTGCTCGCAGGCACAAGGCAGGCGAGATTTGCCTCGATGAAATTGACGAGCGGTGCATAAGCAGGCATCTTTACACCGCCGGTATACCCGACCCCGACCTGCTCATACGAACCGCAAATGAGCTGCGGGTCAGCAATTTCCTGCTCTGGCAGATTTCTTACAGCGAATTTTATGTCACCAAAACGCTTTGGCCCGATTTTGGACAGTCCGACCTTGAAGAAGCGATACTGGCTTATGCCAAACGTACCAGACGTTTCGGTTCAGTTGTCGATTTGAAGGGTGCCTAAATGCTCAAATATCGGTTAATCTTCGGAACACTGATGACCATCGCGTTCATTGGTATCGTTTTGCTCAACGGGTATTTTGATGGTTATCTCACCGGCTCCCCCGCGTATGATAAGCCGTTTCGTGGCACGCTGGTGGTTATTCTTGTTGCGCTCCTGATGGTTCCTGCGTTGTTCGAGTTGTCAAAACTCGCGGGCGCAAAGGGGGTAAAAATTTTACTGCCCTGTTCTCTTCCTGCTGCGGTTTTGATTTCTACGAGTTACTATTGGCCTTTTTTCGTTTTTACGTTTGACATTTTCACTTTGTTTCTTGCTTTTACGCTTATGGCGTGTTTTCTGTATCAGCGGGTTCGGTATGGCTTGTTGGGAGTTTTTGTCAACTGCGGAGCTGCCTGTTTTTCGATTATTTATCTTGGATTGTTAGGCGCCTTTGCGCCGGCGACATATGTTGACTTTGGCCCCTGGCATCTGCTTATGTTGATTTTTGTTGTAAAGTGTTCTGATATAGGGGCTTACACCGCAGGCCGGCTCTTCGGCAAACACAAATTCTCGCCTGTAATCAGCCCCAAAAAGACCTGGGAAGGTATGGCGGGCGCAGTGATTTTGGCGGCCCTGGTAGCAGTGGCCTTTGCCGTATTTTGTGATATAATGTCTTGGCGGCTGGCTGTTGTTTTCGGCATTGTTTTCGCCTTTATAGGTCAGCTTGGCGATTTGGCGGAATCGATGCTCAAACGTGATGCCGAAACAAAGGACTCGTCGAATAGCGTGCCTGGTTTCGGCGGCATACTTGACGTCGTCGATTCAATTCTAATCACGGCGCCGTTCGGTTATTTGTTCTTTTCATTTTTGGGGCGATAAAGAAAACTTTTGGAAATCACAATACAATTGGATTCAGCCAACAAGCAGCTCGAATTATTCGGGCCTGCCGATGTTAATCTTCGCCTGGTGCGGGATGCCCTCGACGTCAGGATAACCGCGAGGCAAAACAACATCCTCATCGCCGGAAAAGCCGATGACGTCAACAGGGCGGCAGAGGCAATCGACAAGATGCAAAAGTACCTGTTGAGACACGGCTTGCTCACCGCCGATGACGTCGGCAGCATCCTTTCAGACATCACCGGGCCGACCGAACCCCAGTCCCCTGAGGCGATTGCTGTTTATTCGCATAAAAAAATAATTGAGCCGTCCAGTAAAAGACAGCTCAAATACATTCAGGCGATGCTCAACAACGACCTTACGTTTTGCATAGGCCCCGCGGGAACAGGCAAAACCTATCTGGCGGTCGCGGTTGCCGTATCGATGCTTAAGAGAAAACAGGTAAGACGCATAATCCTCGCAAGACCCGCCGTCGAGGCAGGCGAAAAGCTCGGTTTTCTCCCCGGCGACATTCAGGCAAAGGTCAATCCTTATCTGCGCCCGCTGTTTGACGCCCTCGAGGATATGATGGACTTCGGCCAGATGAGAAAATTTATGGATATGGACGTCATCGAGATTATTCCTCTGGCCTTTATGCGGGGCAGGACTCTTAATGAGTCGGTGGTAATCTGCGATGAGGCGCAAAACACCTCGCCGTTGCAGATGCTTATGGTATTGACCCGGCTTGGACGCAGCTCCAAAATGATAATAACAGGCGACATAACGCAGATAGACCTGCCCTACGGCCAGAAAAGCGGGCTGGTCGAGGCAATCGAACGTCTGCGCAGAATAAAGGGTATCGGCGTTGTCGAACTGACGCAGGTTGATATTGTCCGGCATCGGCTTGTCCAGAGCATTGTTCAGGCCTATCGAAACGATGCGTCTGCCGGACAGAAAAACCAGGAGCGGGATTAGCTGTCCCGTTGTGATTGCAAGGGAATACAGGTGGGATTTTTTAACAAGACAAATCTGCGACGAAGTAGGGTGCGAAAGGAAATGGCAAATCCGTTTGCCGACCTGAGCTGGCTGGCGGACCCCGACGTCATTTACTCGGCGGCTGTCTGGCTGCTTTTTGTGTTGTTGTCCGTCGCGGTTATCGGATATGACCCGGCCGGCGAAACAAGCTATGGCCATTTCGCGGCGATTGTTACTGTTGTTGTCCTGATTGCTCTTGCCGTCGCCTTTCATATCTCGCAAAATCAAAAACGCCTTGTAAAGAACCGTCTCAGGGCGATTGGGCTGGTCGTTCTGCTTATTTCGATGCTTATTTGCGCCAAAGCGGCCGTCCTGCTCACGGGCCAGATGTTCTGGGCGACCGGAACCGCTGTTGCCGTGTCTCTTATACTGACTATAGCGTATAACCAGCGTTTCGCTATGGCAATGAATCTGGTTTATTGTGTGCTTGCTTCTTTCGCGGTGGGCCGCGTCACGGATTTAAGCGTTTTGCTTACCATGCTTGCCGGTGCGCTGCCGTATTGTTTCTTCCTAAAGGAAATCCGCACCAGGATGCGGCTTCTGGAGGTCAGTTTGGTGGCGGCGATAACGGTCTTTATAATGTCGGCCGCTATGGCGTTTTTGTCTTCCCCCGGCTTACCGAGCGGATTATTCGCGGCCGCCGGTCCCAGTGCCGCGGTTACTATTCTGGTTGGAGTGTTGATGCAGGGTCTGCTGCCCGTTCTTGAAAAGGTGTTCCGAATAGCGACAAGCATGACGCTGCTGGATTACAGCGACGCCAACCAGCCCCTGTTGAAACGGCTCGCTATGGAGGCGCCGGGCACCTACAGCCATAGTTTGCTTATCGGCTCCATTGCCGAGGCCGCGGCGGAATCAATCGGACGCAACGGCCTTTTGTGCAGGGTCGGGGCATACTATCACGACATAGGTAAAATAAATAAGCCGGGCTACTTTGTCGAAAACCAGCTCGGCTCAATAAGCTGGCACAAGGAGCTTTCGCCCGCGATGAGCCAGTTGATTATTGCCGGACATATTAAAGACGGTATGGAGCTGGCCAAAGAGTACGGATTGCCCGCCGTTCTTAGACAGTTTATTGAAACGCATCACGGGACCACGCTTATTGAGTATTTTTACAACGAAGCGGTAAAGCAGCATGGGCAAAATGACTCCTCCGATTCGCCGGTTCCTTCGGAGGGCGAATTTCGCTATCCCGGTCCCAAGCCGCGGACAAAAGAGGCCGCCATTGTTATGCTTGCCGACGCGGTCGAAGGCACCGTCAGGACTTTGGCCGAGGCGACCCCCAACAAGATTGAAGCGGTCGTGCATAATATGGCTATGAAACGCCTGCAGGACGGCCAATTTGACGAGTGCGACCTGTCCCTGCGGGAGCTTAGCAGGATTGAAGCGAGTATGTCAAAAACGCTCGCGGCGCACCATCACGGGCGAATAGCGTATCCAAAACCGCCTGATATGCCGCCCGAACAGGAACAGTAAAGCGATATACCCTTATGCAACGCGTAATTGTCCACATCACTCGCGAGTTCAAAAACATAATTTGTCCGCGGCGCAAGCTCATAAAACTTGTCCGGGTAATCTGCAATTGGTTTGGCCTGGTAAGCGCGACGGTCAGTATCGCCATAGTTGGAAATAAGCATATCCGCAAGCTCAACGACAAGTTCCTGAGTCACAAAAACGTTACCGATTGCCTGGCTTTTGACCTCTCGGATGGCAAGACCGGCCACAGATTATTAGAGCTGGTGGTAAACGGCGAAAAGGCGAAATCGGAAGCCGCCAAAAGGGGACATTGTGCCCAGGCGGAACTTGCCCTTTATATTACACACGGCCTGCTGCACAATCTCGGCTTCGATGACCTCCTGCCGAAAAAAGCAAAACAGATGCATCGACTCGAAGATGAGATTTTGCAGCAGCAGGGTTTCGGGCTGGTATATGATAACGAAAGAAAAATTGTGCCGGATAAACGACGCCAGAAATGCTGACTAACGACCATGCCATTTGTATCAGGACGGTTGATTACTCCGAAACCTCACAGGTTGTAACCTTTTTTGCGAGGCAGACCGGGAAAGTCCCCATGATTGCCAAAGGCGCAAAAAGACAAAAGTCGCCTTTCGGCGGTCCCATTGAGATGTTTTCTTGCGGCAACATTGTTTTCTCTGGTTCAGGCCACGACAAATTGGCAACCCTTGCCGAATTTGAGCCGATTGCCGGAGTAACGAATTACTCGGTGCTGTCAGCGGATATTTTTGCGATGAACTGCTGCCTTCTCGCCGCTGAGCTTGCCAACGCCCTGATTAAGGATTACGACCCCCATCCGGGCTTGTTTGATAGTTTGCTCCGGTTCCTTACAGACGCCAGCCAGAAAAAAATCGCAAATGATGGACACGGCAAAATCCTGGCACATCTGGTATTATTTCAATTGAATTTACTTACGGAGATTGGCTTGTGTCCCGTCCTCGATTATTGTGCCAATTGCAGGAATCGCTTCGACGTGCGCTGGCCCGAAGTGTATTTCAGCAATCACGCCAAGGGCTTAATCTGCAGGGATTGCCAGGGGCCATTCCCGGACAAAATACGACTGACTACAGAGGCGGCGCAATGTCTTGCAGACGCAAAATTGCTTGCTCTGGCTGGAGAACCTGCCCTCAAGAATGTGGAGGATATTTTGATTCGCTATATTACCGATGCGTTGGGTCGACCACCAAAAATGGCAAAATACATTCTCAATTCTTGACTGAGGCCATAAGGTAGAATGGCTTGAAATGGCTCCCTGAAGCTCTTTGCCTAAATTAACAATTACGCAAGGGTAATTATTGACTATCTTACAAATGTGGCATTAAAAAAGCCAGATTCCAATTCTCAGAATCTGGCTTCGGAGGAGGGTGATGAAAAGCCAAGAAAAATAACTGTTTTTAGTCCTCTAAAATTCCTATATCGTCTTCTCTTGAGTAATCGCCCCAATACCCCAAAATTCTTTAGTGAAATTTGGGGTCACTACACATTTATAGACGCAGTTATTCAAGCCCCATTACAATAAAAATCACAAACTATTTACTTTTCGCCTAAAAAGCCCAAAATCAATTAAAAAACGCTTGGATTTTACGCTTGCTAACTTTGATTTGTTCTCTATATTTTAACCAATTGGTTGTTATTTTCTGGAGCGTTCAAATGACCGGCAAAGTTACAGTAGCCAGCTTACTCGATGCCAAGCAGCAGGGCCGCAAGGTCGTGGCTGTCAGTTGCTATGACTACACCACGGCCCGGCTTGTTGCGCAAACAGACGTCGAAATGATTCTTGTGGGTGATTCTGCCGCCCAGGTTATCCTGGGCCACGATTCTACCCTGCCCGCGACGATGGATTTTATGGTCGCGATTACCGCCGCCGTCCGCAGGGCTGTGCCAAATGTCTGCCTTGTTGCGGATATGCCCTTCCTGTCATATCAGCTCGGTATCGCCGAGGCGGTCAGAAACGCTGGAAGATTTGCTGTCGAATGTGGCGCTCAAATGATAAAAATCGAGGCATCGAGCGCCTATCTGGATGTCATCAAGGCGGTCAGCGACGCCGGTATGGCTGTTATGGCGCATATCGGTATCAGGCCGCAGAACATTTTGCGGATAGGCAGATTCAGGGCCGAGGCCTCAAACGCCGAAATGGCTGCCCAGCTTATTGCCCTGGCGCAGCAGATGGTCAACGCCGGCGCAGTCGCCCTGCTCCTCGAAGGCGTGTGTGCCGAGGTCGCCAGAATTATCACCGAGCGAAGCGATGTCCCCGTAATAAGCTGCGGCTCAGGTCCGCACTGTGATGGCCAAATACTCATCGCGCCCGATATTCTCGGCCTGACACAGGGACATCAGCCGAAGTTCGCCAAAAGCTTTGCCAATCTTGGCGACGCCACAATCGCCGCCTTTGCCGAATACGCAAGCGAGGTCCGCGCGGGAAAATATCCCGATACCGAGCACTGCTATCGTATGAAAGATGGCGAGCTTGACCGTTTGCGTAAAATGCTTGAAAACAACGCCTGAAACGAGGATTAAATCAATATGGATGAGATAGCTCCGATTCTGCTTTCCTCAATTGTCTGCGACAGGGTGATTTTCGACCGGCTGTCGGGAATGCCCAGCATCATAAATATAATTCAGAACATCAACGCCCCCAAGTATCCCGTTCGCCACGACCAGCTCATATTCTTCTGCGAGATGACCAACGGCCACGGCGTCACGCGTCTTAAAATTCGGCTCGTCGATATTGATAATCAGGACAAGGTCATCTTCGAGCAGGGCCAGCCCGTGGATTTCAAGGATGTCCGCCAAATCGTAACCGTTGCGATAAACCTGATGGGCGTGGTTTTCCAGCATACAGGCGAATATCGTTTCCAGTTGTTCGCCAACGATACCCTCCTTGGCGAACGGTCAGTCGTTTGCAGACAAGTTACTATGCCCCATCCCCCGCCGCAACATCCGCCCACCCCGCCCGACTCAGGGCCGGACCAAAACGAATCCTGACGGTGAAACTCTCCGCTATTTCTCACCCTTCATGAGTTCCTTTATCGCTTCAAGTTCGAGTATCATTTGTTTGTTTGATGGCTTCCTGATTGGCTGCCCTGATTTTATCATTGCGTTAAGCTTAATTTGATGATGCCTGATGCGCTCTGCCGGACTTCTCCTGAGATTGTCCTTAATCGCTGAGATATCAATTCCAAACTTTTCCGCCGCCCTGACGGGGTCTTTTTTGCCGGCGGTTGTTTTCACCGTCTTGGTATTTCGCTGATTTGCCATACCGTCAGTATAATCCTTTTTCCTCACGCTCTCAATATCGAATCCCGAACGCCTCGCCCGCCGCAGCAGCAAATACAAACAGCTTAAACTGAAATGATGAAAAAATTCAAAGCAGACATTCTTATCTGCCCGCAGCGCCGTCGGCCCCGCTCTCAACACTTCCTCTTTCCGGTGGGGAATCTCAAGAGTTCTCTTCAAGGTGTTTCTCGTTTTGGAGTTTGTTTTGAACAAGGCGGATTTTGTAATTTATCATGAGTAGGTAGAAAATCGAAACCGGGACCCCAAATAACGTGCCCCCTAACCAGCCATGGGGATACAACACGCCGAATAGCACCTCACATAGAAATCCAAATGCTCCCAAAGCTAAACTACAGGTAAGAAAAGTCACTGCTATCACCCAAGCCGTTCGGAGGAAGCTGGGCTTCTTCACGCGGCAGATGGAGAATGCCATGTATCCAGTAGCTGCTGCCAGCAATCCTTCGACAAATAGGTCGGAGAACGTTGGAGGAGCAACTTTTCTCCCGGCTGGGCCAGGCAGCAGTCCAAGGAGGCCAACAAACCCAAGGACAAAAAGCACCGGGAAAATCAGTGCAATCGCTTCGCCGAAGACAAACAATTTTTTTCCTGGCTTGCTTTTGTCTTCCATAGAAAACGGCTCCTGACCCATTAATATAATAGGTGGCTGTCCCTATTTATTCATTTCGCTATCTTTAATTAACCAGGCCATCCGATTATACTCATAGCTTTGGTCTTTCAGAACAATGTATTCATGTGTTTTCAGGTCAATCAGGGCTGTACCAATGATTTCCGATTCTGGAAAATTAGCATACGTATAATTATATGCAAGCATCGTTCTGTCATTGCTAACTTTAGGTGGAATTATTTTAATAGTAGTAGGAGACTTTAGAATGCCCGAACTAAACCGCATAGAATCATTACCATCTGCCGAGCAACGCCATAGTCGCTTTCTCGTGTCACAGTAATAGACATAGCCATTAAATCCCCAAACAGCACTTAAACCTTCCGCTATTACAGTTTTTTTACCAGTTGCCATATCAAATTTAACGATAAGAGTTTGCTCACCTGGATAATGTATCTCTGTCTTGGAAAGAAGCAAACCATAGTTAGGTTCAAAATCAATAAAGTTGAATCCTCTATAAGGAACTTTATTATTCTCCGTTGCCTTAAAATCATATATTTCATTTTTTATAGAACCGTAAGTGAATATTTTGCGATTCGCCGCATCCACAGTTATCCCATCCATGGGCTCGGCATTAGCTGTAAGCCGTGTAACCGGAGGTTTATTAAAATCCCATTCAGTCAGCAAAATTTTATATAACTCAGAATCCCCTTCTTTCCATATCTTTCTAACTCCAAACCAAAGAGTATTATCCGAAGCTTCGCCAAATCCCTCATACTCAAACTTGTTGTCGTTAGGCTCAAATTTAAATTCTTGTATAGGTATATTTCTTTCAAGTTTCAAGTGCGAATCAAATTCCATAAGCTTATCACTTACGCTGACAAAGAAAGAATTGCCGTCTGGCCGAACACCGATTATTTCCCCATCGAAAACGCTCTTCGCTGATTGGAAATTTATAATCGGCCCTGGAGATTTATTTTCTTGTTTATTATTCAAAAAATAAAGCTGCGCAAATGTTGTATTGGGGTCCTTCGAACTAAATGAAATATTCAAAAAAACCACAGGGCGGCTAAAGGAATTTACCTGCTTAAATGATGGTTCAGATATAGTAAAATGTTCTTTATAAGATTCGGTATATTTCTCAAACTGATTGCTGGATAATCCGGACATCGCGGTGGTTATTAATACCCAAGACAAAATTCCCATCCTGAAAGCTCCTTTAATATTCACTGTTATTATGCGAATAATTGGGACACCGAGGCCGTGTTGAAAAAGTCCCCTATTCCCGACAGTATTGTAAAGCCAACGGCTATGGAATTCCAGAGTGTTGGTTATTAACATTCAGGACATGAACCATTTTATTGAATCCGCAATCCGCAATCGTAAATCAGCAATCGGTTACAAGCATCAAGCATCGAGTATCCAGTATCGAGCATCTAATTCTGTGTCCATCTGTGGTAAATATTTTCTCAAAGGCAAGGCCCTATAATATCGGCTTGATTATGCAATGATTTATCTAAAATGATTCCCGCCGGTTAAAACTTGCCTTGATATGTTTCCTTAATTGCGCAGATTACCCAAATTAACTAAAGAATTTTCGGTGTTGTTTCCGATTCATATGTTACCCATATTAACATTTATGGGTTTTGAAGTCCCGTTGGTGTTGAAATAGGCAAAAACAGTAACAGACAGCATATTTGGAGTAATGAGTATGATTAGAGAAGAAATCATCGAGCGGTATCTGGGTTCCCTGTTAAGAGGAGACAGAAGAGATTCGCGGGTAGTCATAGAGGAGACGCTGCAGAGCGGAACGCCGACTAACCTTGTTTATATGGAGATTGTCTGGCCCGCAATGGTGGAGATTGAACGGCTGCTACGGGCTGAGCGGATAACGTCCGCACAGGAACACTTAGCCACAAGAATCAACCGCACAATAGTTGACCAGCTTCAGAACAAACTGCCGCGAAGAGCCGCCAGAAATAAGAAGATTGCGGTATGTTGCGCACAGGATGAACTGCAGGAGCTTGGCGGGCAGATTATCGCCGACCTGTTCGAGAGCGACGGCTGGGACGTGCGTTTCCTGGGCGGCGGGCTTACCAACGACGATATTCTAACCTACATTCACGAATACTCTCCGGATATACTGCTTGCTTACGGAACAAGCCCAAGACAGGCACCTTCCATTCGTCAGCTTATTGACCGCATAAAAGACGTTAGCGCAAATCCGAATATGCAGATTATGGTTTCAGGAGGCCTCTTTAATCGTGCTGAAGGATTGTGGCAGGAAATCGGGGCCGACTCCTTCGCTGCTACGGCGGAACAGGCGCTGGAAATCGCCACCGGCTCAGCGCCTATCGAACAGATATCGCGAACCATAAACCGCCGGAAAAGAAAACGGATGGATACTCCCGCCGAGGCGCAACAGGCAGACGCAAAAATCGTTGCCTGATGAATTAGCCAAAACGGGCCGAAGTTACAATACTATCGGGTATCTTTCTGGAGCTTGTATTCGACCGAGTCAACGAGCGCCTGCCAGGACGCCTCGATGATATTTTCCGATACGCCGACGGTGCCCCATATATCTTTCTTGTCGCGCGATTCGATAATTACGCGGACGCGGGCGGCTGTGCCTTCCCTCGCGTTTACAACGCGGACCTTGTAATCAACAAGGTGCATATCTCTGATGGCCGGGTAGAAGTTTTCCAGAGATTTTCGCAGGGCGTCATCGA
The DNA here is from genome assembly GCA_003141275.1 of Phycisphaerales bacterium. Classification (GTDB taxonomy): domain Bacteria; phylum Planctomycetota; class Phycisphaerae; order Sedimentisphaerales; family Anaerobacaceae; genus Fen-1362. Next base: position 19,965 of record PLLM01000100.1, on the reverse strand, counting down.
GCGCATTCACGGGGCCGTCGCCTTCGCCGACCATGTGCTCAGTATGGTCGCCTATTTTCAGCTTGACCGTCGCTTCGGTGATAAGCTCGCCGCTGTTGCGTTTTTCAACGGTGGTGCTGTATCTGATAAGCTCGAAAGCCGGTTTGTATGTCCCCATAATCTTTCGGACGAGCAGGTCGAAGCTGGCGTCAGCCGCCTCGAATTGATAGCCCTCGTTTTCGAGTTCCTGCACGCGTTCGAGGATTTCCCTTGCCAGTTTCTTGTCTTCGGTGATTTTCGCCTTTTCCAGTTCCGCGAGGATGTTGGATTTGCCGCTAAGCTCGCTGATAAGAAATCGCCGCTCATTGCCGACAAGCTTGGGGTCTATGTGTTCGTATGTGCGTTTGTTTTTTCGCAGGGCGTCAACGTGAAGACCCGCTTTATGAGCGAATGCGCTCTCTCCGACGTATGGCATATTCGTTACCGGGTTCAGGTTGCATATCTCGGAGACAAAGCGGGACACCTCGGTAAGCGTCCTGATTTTTTCCGGGGTCAGGACATCGAATTTCATCTTGAAAGCCAGGTTCGGAATAACCGTGCACAGGTTTGCGTTGCCGCAGCGTTCGCCGAGTCCATTGATTGTTCCCTGCACCTGTCTTGCGCCGGCGTGGACCGCTGCCAGTGACCCGGCGATTGCGCAGTCGCAGTCGTTGTGGGTATGGATGCCGATAGTAAGCGGCTTTAACTGGTCGCATACGGTCTTGGTAACGGCATAAATATCGTTCGGCATTGTGCCGCCGTTGGTATCGCAAAGCGCGATTGCGTCAACTCCCGCCTCGGCGACCGCCCGCAGCACTTTTATCGCGTACTCTGGATTTTCTTTGTAGCCGTCGTAAAAATGCTCTGCGTCGAAGATTGTCTCCAGACCGTGTCTCTTCAGAAATTTCACGGAGTCGGCGCACAAGGCGATATTATCGTCCAGTGAACAGCCCAGAACGCTGGTAACGTGCAGGTCCCACGTCTTGCCGACTATGGTTGCGGCAGGGGCCTTGCAGGCAAGTATCGCGTTAAGAGAAGCGTCGTCTTCCGCTTTTGAATCGATTCTGCGTGTGCTGCCAAAGGCGGCGATTTTGCAGTTGGCCAGCCCCAGTTTCGCGGTTTCTGCGAAGAACTGCGCATCTTTGGGCCCCGATGCCGGATAACCGCCCTCGACGTAATCCACGCCGAGTTCGTCAAGGCACCTGGCGATTGCGAGCTTGTCTTCGAGGGAAAAGCTGATGCCCTCGGTCTGCATCCCGTCTCTCAGGGTTGTATCATAAATTTTTATCTTTTCCATAGCGGTTTCATTTTAGCCCCCTCTTGCTGATATGTAAAGGGCGATAAGCGGGTGATTTGCGACGCGGAGACCAGAGTAAAATTTGCCGGGATTGCCCCGAAATATCCGATTGACTGTTGCATAACGATTCGTGAATTGTTATTATTCGACCTTTGGGTTGTTGGCGTAATGTAACCTTTTTGTGGCGGTGCAAATGATTTTGTCACAGATTTTAAAGCCGAGTTGCGTAAAGGTGCCTCTTGAGGGCAAAGATAAACGCTCGATTATAACCGAGCTTGTCAATTTGCTTGATGCCGGCAAATTACTGCTGAACAAAGATGTTGCCCTGCAGGCGGTCCTCAGTCGTGAACAGGTCAGAAGCACGGGCATCGGTTCCGGGATAGCGATTCCGCACGGCAAATGCAATGCGGTGAGGGAGTTGGTGATAGCATTAGGAATTGCCGCCCAGCCCATTGATTTTGACAGTGTTGACGGCAAGCCGGTAAACATCGTTATCCTGCTGCTGTCGCCGGTTGACCAGACCGGCCCGCATATTCAGGCCCTCGCCAGGATAAGCCGGCTGATGCTCGACGAATCGTTCAGGAATAAACTCCAGAAGGCGACTTCCGCCAATGAGGTTTGCGAGCTTTTCACCAGCAAGGAAAACGAGTAAATCTACCCGTCCACTTGTTCCGTATGTGATTCCCACATAACCAGCCCAAGCTCGTGGGGGGCAGCCATATCCTTGTTTTTCGGCACAATTCGCACCGCTATGCCTCTGCGTCCCGAAGCGCAGCAGGGGGTCAATCCGCAAAACAGATGCTCGTTGTCCTGGCCTGTGGATTTTTTGTAATCCATTTTGATTACGGCCCCATCGGTGATATTGCCGCGGGAGTCGAGCGGGCCGTGGTAAAGCTCCACTGAAACGTCATCCGGTTTCAATCTGCCGAGCTTGACTACGGCGTTGACCTTGAGTTTTGAACCGACTTTGAGCTGTGGGTTTCGGGCGTCGAGTTCGCTTGCGCCTTCGCCATTACCCATTTCCACCTGGACATCTTTAATGGCCAGTTCCGACCAGGCGCTCTGAGTGTTCGCCTTCCACGCGGCAAGGGATTTTGCCCTGCTCATATTGTCGCGGGTCAGGTAATCCCACCTTGCCTGGGCGGGCAGATAGCATCTCTGCGTATAGTCGTTTACCATTCTTGATGTGCTGAACTGGGGCGTAAGCCGCCTCATTGATTTTCTGGCCCTGTGTATCCACGCCTTGGGGAGATTGTCGGTGGCGCGGGTGTAGTACAGCGGGACGACTTCATTTTCGAATATATTGTATATCGCCTGTGCCTCGACCATATCCTGATAACCGGCGTCGTCGTATGTCTCGCCCGAGCCGATTGCCCAGCCGTTGTCCGGCTGGTAGCCCTCGCACCACCACCCGTCAAGTGTGCTCATATTCAGCGCGCCGTTTATCGCCGCCTTCATACCGCTGGTGCCGCTTGCCTCCAGGGGTCTTCGCGGGTTGTTGAGCCACACGTCCACGCCCTGCACTAACATCTTGGCGACGTTGATATCATAATCTTCGAGGAACACTATCCGGCGGCTGACGTCGAACTGCGTCGAAAAATGCACGATGTCCCGGATTAGCTCCTTGCCTTCGGTGTCTCTCGGGTGCGCCTTGCCCGCGAAGATAAACTGCACGGGCCTTTTGGCGTCGCTCAGCATTTTTGCCAGTCGGGCCGGGTCTTTGAACAAAAGGGTCGCTCTTTTATAGGTCGCGAAACGCCTTGCGAAACCGATTGTCAGTGCCTCCGGGTCAAGAACCTCTTCNNTACAGCCGGCTGATTTCCTCCGATACCCAGCTTCTCGTATGCACGCCGTTGGTGATTGACGATATTGGAACCTCGTTGGTCGGAACCCGTCTCCACAGGCACGACCACATTTCGCGCGATACCTGCCCGTGCAGCTTGCTGACGCCGTTTGAATGACTGCTGACCCGTATTGCCAGCACCGGCATCTTGAATGATTCGCCTTCGTCATCGGGCAGTATCCTGCCCAGCGAAACCAGCCGCTTTGGGTCTATTCCCAGGGTGGGCGCATAATCGCCGAAGTATTTGTGCATCAGCTCCGTGCTGAATTCGTCAACGCCCGCGCGGACCGGCGTATGAACTGTAAAAATGGTGCCCGCCTTTACGACCTCGAACGCCTCGTCAAAGGACATTTTCGACTCGTTCATCATATATCGTATCCGCTCAAGCGCGGAAAAAGCGGTATGTCCTTCATTAAGATGGCATATCGTCGGCTTGATGCCCATAGCAAGCAACGCCCTCATACCGCCGATGCCGAGCATAATCTCCTGCCGAATCCTCATCTCCGTGTCGCCGCCGTAAACCGTCGTCGTAATCATCCGGTCGGTCGCGGAATTGTTCGGCAGATTTGTGTCCAGCATATACAACTGGGCGCGTCCAACCGAACAGCACCATATCTGGGCGAATACTTCTCTTCCCGGGTACTCAACGCTGATAATCAGCGGCTGTCCGTTGTCGCCGCGAACCAGTTCAAGCGGCATATTGTAAAAATCGTTCTCGACATAAACTTCCTGCTGCCAGCCATCGACGTTTAGGTACTGGCGGAAATAGCCCTTTTGATACATCAGGCCTACGCCGACTAACGGAATACCAAGGTCGGATGCGCTCTTGATGTGGTCGCCCGCGAGTATGCCCAGGCCGCCGGCGTAAATAGGCAGACATTCATGAATTCCGAACTCCGCGCTGAAATAGGCAAGTGTCATTTTGGTTGATTTGGGACAAACGGTTTGAAACCACGTCGGCCCATCGAGATATGCCTGAAGTTTGTCGGACGCTTTTTTCAATTCAGCGAGGAATCCCTGGTTCTCCGCCAGTGCGTTCAGCCGCTCCTGGGAGACGCTGCCCAGAAGCTTGACCGGGTTGTGCCCGCAGCTATGCCACAATGCCGGGTCAATCCGTGAAAACAAATCAATCAACTCGGGATTCCACGACCAAAACAGGTTAACGGCGAGCGCCTGAAGGTCATTTAAAACCTCCGGCAGGGCCGGCAGGACGGTATAGTTGCGAATCTTAAGCATTTTCACCTCTTCAGCGATGTAACTCTTTTTATTTCAAGCACTAAAGGGCACAATTGCATACGGTTTCACCCTGCGTATAAATCGTCAAAATAGCGACTTGGCTTAACAGCAAAACCCTCGAAAAGCTATGCCAACTTATATGCTTTTGATTGGTGTTGCGGCTGGTTTTATGGGGAAAAGAAAAAGGCCTGTCGTTACAGGCCTTTCCTAATTTAGCAGGTTTTCCTCCGCAGATGCCGTAAGAAAGCGAATTGAAGAAACCCATTCTGTCCAAGTGGAAAATCGTTGCTTGGGTCCGATAAGTCCAAATGTTATAGGCGTTTTCGGGCCTCAAGGCCTGATTTCCCAAAGCTATTTAGGTTATCGGTTTTTTCAAATATAGCTTTCTATACTAACACCGCAGGGGGGCCTGCAACTATTATTTATACGAATTTTGAAAGAAAAAAGCAAGCAAAATCGCCCATTATAAACTTGTCGTGTCCGCTTTTTTTCGGACCTTTTAACCGTGCCCCGTGACTCGATTCTCGTGGCTCGTTTTTATCGCACGACGGGTCACGAGCGACGGTTTTGCCGCTACTGCGCCTATTCGACTTTTGCCTTAGTTTTTCTCCATAGGAATTTTTACCCGATGCTAAACCCTTTGAGATACAGATGTTGAGTTGCCTGCCTACTGCGGCAATTCGTAGGCCTGGGGCAAGCGTAGTGTGTCGAAGGGGGGGCTAAAAAATCAGGTGGTCTCTGTGGCGATTTTGAAATTACGCTGTTCTTAATTCCGCGCCGATAGATTCAGTCAGCGACTTCAAAATATCGGCTTGGAAACGGTCAACGGCTTCGTGGGTCAGTGTGCCATCTGCATCGCGGAACCATAACGAAAGCGTTACGCTTTTTTTGCCTTGCGGGATACTTTTGCCGCGGAATATATCCACAAACTGCAATTCCTCTAATTCGGCGGGGGCTTTCTTATTTACGGCTGATTCGATATCCGCCCAGGGGACGTCTTCATTTACAATGAGTGACAGGTCGCGTTTTATAGCGGGGAATTTGGATAATGGCTTAACTTTTACTACGCCGGCGCGAAGCGCAAACAATTCTTCGAGGTCTAACTCCGCTCCGCAAATCGTTGTGTGTTTGAAATCGAATCTATCGAGGACTTGCTGCGACGCCATTCCGACTAAGCCGACCTGCTTGTTATTAACGATAACTTTTACACCCGCCTGCGCCCAGTTAATCTCGGCGGGTTCAAATTTGACTGTCGCATCCGCCGCTACTGTTTTCAGCAGCCCATCGACAACGCCTTTGATGTCCCTGAAATCACTGTCGCCCGTAATCGTCAAACGTGTCTTCTCAATAGGTAATTTTCCCGCTTCCGTGGGTATATATGTGTCTGCTATTTCAAAAAGTCGGCAGGGGGTGTTGCCTACGTTGTGATTTGTCTTTATCACGCCGAACAGCGAAGGCAAAACACTTTGCCTGAGAAGATTCGTCCCCGTCCTCGTAACGTCTTTGACCGATAAATGCCGTTTGTCTTCGTTTTGAGCGAATAGCTCCGCGTCCCGCTTATCGATGAAGCTGATTGTTACCGTCTCGTAAAACCCGCATCCCGTAAGGTATGTCCCTATCGCGTCGATTGTCTTTTTGCGTATATCCGTCGGCGAAACCTCAATCGTTATCGCGTTTTCCGTCGGTATCTTGTCGTAACCATATACGCGGGCGACTTCCTCAATCAAATCCGCCTCACGGTAAACATCGCTCCGCCACGACGGCACCGAACAGGTTATCTGCTCGCCGTTTTGCTTCGGTCCAAAACCCAATCTTGTAAGAATCTGTATTACCGTGTCTTTCGGCACTTCGATACCAAGCAGTTTCTTCAAACGCGATAATCGCAGCGTCGCCTGTTTTGGTTTCGGTTTTACCGGGTACGCGTCAACCGCACCTTTTGCTGCCTTGCCGCCCGACACCTGAATCATCAGTTGAGCGGTTCGCTTCGATGCCCAGTCGATATTTTCGATATCCACGATTCTGCAAAACCGAAACGCCGCATCCGAAGGTAGCGACAAATTGCGAGATGTCGTCCTCACGCTTACAGGCGAGAAAAACGCGTCCTCGAGCAGTACCGTTGTCGTCGCGTCGTTTACTTCCGTATCTAATCCGCCCATAACGCCCGCCACCGCCACCGGATACTTTTCGTCGGTGATTACGAGCATATCGGTCGTCAATTCGCATTTCGAGCCGTCGATACTGATGATTTGCTCGCCTGCTTGGGCTTTGCGAACGATTATCTTCCCGCCGAATAATCTCTTGTAATCAAACGCGTGCGGCGGCTGGCCCGTCTCCATCATCGCGTAATTCGTTGCGTCAACAACGTTATTGACGCTCCGCATCCCAATCGCCTCAAGCCGATTTTTCATCCAGTCAGGCGTCGGCGCAACCTTGACTCCCTCGATAATTCTCGCCGTGTAACGCTGGCACAACTGGGGTTCGTGAATCTCAACGCTCGCGAATTCCGACGCGGGCTTCGACGATTCCGCTAACTCGACCTTAGGCAGTTTCAATTCCTTACCCGTTGCCGCGGCAAGCTCACGCGCGACGCCGATATACCCAAGGCAGTCGCCCCGGTTGCTCGTTACCTCAACGTCGATTACCGCGTCGCCATTGAGAACCTCGATACCCTCGTATGGGAATCCGCGGTTGCTTAGAATCTCCGCCACCTCCTGTGCCGGGAGTTCGATATCAACATAATCTTTAAGCCAGCTTAATAGAACTTTCATAAGTCAAATAAGGTAACTTTTGGCAGAACCGCTGTCAATGAAATTGAATGGCTTTCCCTCTGCGATGAGATGCTATCTCTTTCCGTCTTCGGTCTTCTGTCCTCTGTTTCTTACGGATTGACGTTTACGAGTTTGCGAATCCCGTAGCTTGTCGCAAGCGTCGCGTCCACTTGCGGCAACTGCTGGCGGGGGATAACCACCGTCGGATTATCCAGCTCGAATTCCACAACGTCATATTTTGCGCCCGGGTTCAGCTTCTGGGCCTTTTCAATGTCGCTTATTCGGCTTATCGGCATGCCGTTGAACTTGCTGACAACAAGCTGCGCGAGGTCTGTATAGCCGAGGTTTATCTGTGCGGGCAAAACGTAACTGAGTATGACAATCTCCCTGCGCTGGGCAGTCGGCTTAAACGCCATATCTCGCAGGTAATGAAGCAGGTGCGGCGTAACTTTGCCGTCCCAGTCCTTGCCCCAGTTGGCTAAATACGACCGGGTCAGTTTCTGAAACACGAATCCGCCCGTAACCACATATTCCGGTTGTTGTCCGTATTCATAGTAGGGGACAAGCATCTCGCCAACATCAAAATTCTTCGCCTGCACGCGTAGTTGCTGTTTGCCTCCGTCGCGCCATATATCAAAAACAATATCGTCGCCGATTTTGTGGCTTGTGATTAAATGATGGAACGAAATACGGTCGTATGCCGGGTACAGGAATTTGCCGTATGCGTCAATCTCTTTGCCGTCGATGCGTAAAATCACGTCGCCGGCCTTTAATGATTCGCTGCCTGTCCCGATTGTGTACACGTTTGTAACCTGCACGCCGTTTTTCATCGTCGCGGGCATCTTGAGATACGCTCGCGTCGTCGGGTCAAGCAATGCCTCGGTCGTAAACCCGACCGCAGGCACGCCGGGATAGTTGCCGTCCTTCGCTCTGGCAAGGAAGTTATTGATTATCGCCGCAGGTATAAGCCCCGTCTCGGTAGTGTTTTTACTCCAGCAGGAAATCCCCGATGGTATAGAGCCGTCGCAATAAACCTGTCCGGTTGACGTTTCCTGCGATGTGTTCGTAACTATCAAATTCAAAAAGTACGCGTATGAAACCGTCGAATGCACCATCTCCGCGCGGTCCATATATCCCTGTCCCGTGGTCATCTCGCCATTGGCGTTGAGCCAGTAATAGTTCAGTTTGTTGCCGCGTTGAAACTTGTCTTCGAACCTTATCGGCTTCAACGGCTTTTTCATCGCGCTGGCGTCAAGCTCCAGCAGCGCAAGGTCAATCTCATAATCTATTGTCTTTATTTTCGCCGGTATGTATTCGTTCTGCCCCGACACCTTCGCCTTGATTAGTTTCGCGTCCGTCAGGTTCCACGCGGGCGTTATCACCTGGTATGCTCCTGTCGCGCAGCCAACACCGCTCTTTTGCTGGATATCGGTATTCTTCCACGGCCGTATCTGGTCATACCCGTACGATGAAATCTCCAGATATACAATCGACCCCTTCATCGCCTCGCGTGTCTGTTCCTCCCCGGCTTTTACCGATGTCTCCGCCAACCACAAAGACGCAAAACCACAAAGTAGAATTAAGAATTTAGAATGTAGAAATGAAATTTCGGAAGCACATCTTATAATTCTAAATTCTAAATTCATTCTCATTGCTGCACCTCCCTCTGGCCTGAGCCATCTTGTGGTGAGCCTGTCGAATTAGTCGAAGGCAAACGGGTCTGTTGCGGTATATCATATTTTGTGAGTATCTTTGCCTGTTGTGCGTGTGCCTCTTTTGCATCGAGTATCAATGGCCTGTCCATACCCGTAAACGCAATCGTATAATAACCCTCAGGCGGCCTATCGAACGCCTTCCACACGTCCGCAAGTCCCTCGATTGTCGTCCCGTTTATGCTCTCGACCACCTGGCTTTTGAATCCGCCCGCATACGCGTTTATTTCGTCGGGCATTATCTCCGAAAGCACCACGTATTCCTTCCTCGCCCTGTCCTCGTTTAGCTGCATCGAATTGTGGAACAGGTACCGCAGATAAAACGGCACGTCTTTAATCCATTCAGCTCCCCATGTTTCGAGATAATTGCGTGTCGCAGGCACAAAAACGAGCCCCGCGAAACAAACGTATTCCGGTTCGATATCATATTGCCTTGCAAATTCCAAAACAGGTCTGTTCAGCGCAACCGTCGCCGTTGCCTTCATAGGTTTGCCGTCGCGGTAATAGGCGAGTTCAACCGTTTGCCCTATCTGTTTTGTCTCCACCACCTCGGACATATCGAGCTTCAGCCCATAGATATCCACTCTTCCGTCGTTATCGATTGCGTATTGGTCTATCTGCGTCAGCACGTCTCCCCGTTTCAAAATCGGTTCGACCGAGCTGTGCATAATCGTTTCAATGACGACTATTCCCTGCTGGTCCGCCGGCACTTTAAGATAATCCTTGTATGCCGGGTTATGCAGCCCAGGGTACAACATCACGCCTAACGACCCGAACCCGTCGTATTTACCATCATTAATGTCAGCCAGAAAATGCCTTATCACCGTTGTCGGAATCATATACCCGATGTTATCCGCCTGGCGCAATCCCTGGAACGCCACGCCCACAACCTTGCCGTCCTGTATAACAGGCCCGCCGGAGTTACCAGGGTTTATCGCCGCGTCCGTCTGAATCACAAGATGTGAATCCGCCCCCGTGTGCGAATATGTGTCCACCTGTATCCGCGATACGATGCCCTTTGTTACGGATATGCGCCTGCCTCCCATCGGGAATCCGTATGTCTCGACCGCCGTGTTTACGCCCGGCAGTTCCGCCAGCTCAAGCGATTTTGTGTCATCAAAGAAACTCTTGTCTTCAACCGCCAGTAATGCCAAATCGCAGTCGTGCCCGATGAACGCCACCCTCGCGAGATACCGTTTCGCCACGCCCTCTTTTTGAAGCTCAATGTATTTGTTGTTGCTCACGTTGTGCGCGTTGGTGAGAATCCCGTTACCCTCGATAATAAATCCCGACCCCACCCCTTGCGCCATCGCCTTCGGCTTCCACGGTGTCACATAATCGAATTCCTGTCCAGCCCCACGAATCATTACTACTGATTTTTCCATCCCCTCAAGACCGCCGGCCCGGCAGATGTTGCCAACACAAATTACGCAGATAAAAATCAGAAATTTGAAATTGCAAATCGGGAGATGTAATTTTGAATTCTCAATTCTTAATTCTAAATTTTTCATTCTCATCGCGTAATTCTCCGGACATATCAGTAACGCTTCCGTTTGCCATTACCCCGCCGATATTACCGCGCGGGCAGAACAAAAACAATATATTCAAATCTGTGCGGTCGGCTTTTATAAAAGCTGATTGAGTCATTGCTTTATGGGTGTGAAGTTGTTATAATGAATAACCACATTCAAATGGAGACCACAAATTAAGGGTCGATGAAAATGGCAGCCAATCGCGGGCGTTTTTGTTTTTTCCTTTCAGCCATAATCTGTGTATCAGCCGGGTTCGCGTATGCCGGGGTGTGTCCTTCTGTTGACCTTAACGGCGATTGCCGGGTCAATTTTAAGGATATGGCGGTATTTGCCCAGCAGTGGCTCAACGGCAGCGGTTGCGAAGGTATTGCGGGTTGTGCGGATTTTGACGGATTAGACGGTGTTAATCTTGTTGATTTTTCGATTCTTGCGGATTCCTGGCTTGCCCAGGGTGTCCCATTAGTCATCAACGAGTTTATGGCCTCCAACAACAGCGCCAGCGGCTTCCACGATCCCGCCGGCGACTATGATGACTGGATTGAAATCTATAACTTCAGCGATATCCCGGTTGACCTTGCAGGGATGTATTTGTCTGATAATCCGGATAACCCGACTAAGTGGCGATTCCCTTCGGGCTACCCGTCACAGACAACGGTGCCGGCAGGGGGCTTTGTAATAATCTGGGCGGACGATGAATCTTCAGAAGGTCCTCTTCACGCCAACTTCAAACTATCAGCCGACGGCGAAGATATATTGCTGTCCGACGCAAATGAAAACCTCATCGATTCGATAACATTCGGGCCTCAGACGGCCAACATCTCATACGGCCGTTACCCGGATGGGCCTCACGACTGGCGGTTTATGGCTGTCCCAACGCCCGGTGCGCATAACAACGCCGGCTATCTTGGTTTTATTGGTGACGTCGATATTAGTCACAATCATGGCTTCTACGACAGCAATTTTGTCGTAGAGCTGTTCTGCGATGACGCGAATGCGACCATAAAATATACCCTCGACGGCAATACCCCGACCGACACAGTCGGCCTTGTATATAATCCGAATGTCAGAATCCCGATTACAGGCACGACCTGCCTGCGGGCCGCCGCCTTCAGGGCCGGTTACAAATCAAGCACGGTCAAAACCGCCACCTACATATTCCTCAACAACATAAGGAATCAGAATAACAGCTATGCCTATTCGAAGGGCTTCCCCGTCACCTGGGCTCAAGGATATGCCGATTATGAAATGGACCCGTGCGTTCTCAATGACCCCAATTATGGCAACAAATTTGTAACCGCTATGACGGCGATTCCGACTGTTTCGCTTGTAACCGATATGAAGTATCTTTTTGACCCTTCGATTGGCATATATGTTCATCCCTGGTGGGAAATAGAGCAGCCGGTGTCGATTGAATACTTTGACCCCTGCACGGGTGACGATATCCAGGCCAACGCCTGTATCCATATGGTCGGCAACCAAAGCCAGGGGCCGGAATATACCTCAAAGCATTCGTTGCGCATATTTTTCAAGAGCCAGTATGGCCCGTCTGATCTGGAATTTCCGGCTCTTTATCAGGGCATCGGCGCAAAGAAACTTAACAACATCTCTCTGCGTTCGGATTATCACTATAGCTGGCAGGACTGGACTCACGATTATGCAGTGCCTATAGCAAGCTATCAGAGGGATATGTTCGCTCAGGATACCCTGCGCGATATGGGATGGCTCTCGCCGTATTCAAGAAGCGTTCATGTTTATATCAACGGACTTTACTGGGGCCTGTATCAGGCAACCGAGCGGACGGATGGCGCATTCCTTGGGGAGCATCTAAACACTGACTGGGACAACTGCGACGCCGTTGAAGGAGTTTACGATGGCACCGCTAAGGTTGAATCCAAAGATGGTTTAATGGACGGCTGGAACTATATGTACAGTTTAATCAACGGCTTCAGCTATAACACCCCGATGACCGCCGCGAAATACGCCGAATTCGAACAGCACGTTGATACCAACCAGATGTGCGACTATATCATTTACAATACCTTTGTCTCAAGCTGGGACTGGAGCTCCAAAAACTGGGAGGCCGGCAGCGAGCGAGACCCCTGTGATATAAACGGCCCGCCGATTGATAAGTGGAAATTCTACACCTGGGATTCCGAGAGCGCGATTGATTCTCCTTATAATATGCAAAGCATCCCGTTTTCTGGTTATGCAGCCGGGCCTCCCTGCCTGATGCACAACGCCGTCCAGAAAAATCCGGTTTACAGTCGTTTGCTGGCCGACCGAATCAGTAAACACTTACTGAACGGCGGCGCACTGACTCAACAGGCGAATATCGCTCGCTGGAATAAGCGCGCAGAGATTATTAAAAATGCTATTGTTGCTGAGTCCGCACGCTGGGGTGATTTCCTGCGAGATACTCTCGGGATGAGCCAATACACGCTCTATACTCCAACTTACTGGGACAATGAGCACGACAGAATGGTAAACCCAGCCCATACCGATGCTTACTTCCCGACTCGCACCAATTGGTTGTTAACGGGCAGTTACAATAGTTATACGGTAGTTGGTTTTTATCCTACAGTTTCAGCTCCGACGTTTAGCCAGTTCGGTGGTGAAATCACCGCAGGCGGCACAGTAACTATTACCGCCGGAACCGGGGCGACCATTTACTATACAACCGACGGGCGTGAGCCGAACGGCTACGGCTCTATTATCGCCAGCGGCGGGACGGTTACTATTAACAACTCCCTGACGCTCAAGGCACGGGCGTATTACAGCAGCTCCTCGAAATGGAGTGCGCTTACAGAAACAAACTTCGCGGTCGGGCCTGTAAAAGACAAACTCAGAATCACGGAATTGATGTATCATCCGGCAAGCCCGGGTGACCCCTCTCAGGAGTTCATCGAGCTGAAAAATATCGGGACAACGGCGATGAATCTTAATCTTGTAAAATTCACCGACGGCATTCAATTTACGTTCCCGAATACGACTCTCGCGGCAGGGGGGTATATTCTTGTTGTTGAAGACATAAATGCCTTTAACGCCAAATACGGCCCAGGTAAAAATATCGCGGGCCAATACACGGGCAACCTCTCCAACGCCGGCGAGCATATTCGACTTCAAGACGCAATCGGCAGGACCATTCTCGATTTCAATTACGTTGACAGCTGGCGGGATTCGACCGACGGCGAGGGCTTCTCCCTGAATATCTTCGACGCCGGCGCCGACGCGAATAACTGGAACAAAGAGGAAAGCTGGGCGGCAAGCAAATATGCGGACGGAACACCTTGTGCCGACGATTCAGGCCTTTTGAAAGAACATTCAATTGCTATAAACGAGATATTGGCACATTCTGATGCCCCTCCCAGCGACTGGATTGAGCTGAAAAATACCACATCGTCTTTAATAGATATCGGCAACTGGTATCTCAGCGACGACAAGGACGATTTGACCAAGTACCGGATTAAGGCGGGTACAATTCTTGCTCCAGGCGCATACCTGGTATTGTCATCCGACGCCAATTTCGGCCCGGCAAGTTCGGACACAGGCAAAATTAACTCTTTCGGTTTCAGCGAATACGGCGAAACGGCCTATCTTACATCGAGCGATGGCGCTGTAATTACCGGCTATCGCGAAAAGCAGGATTTCGGCGCTTCCGAAAACAGCGTTGCCTTCGGCCGCTATCAGAAGAGCATGGGGACATACGATTTTGTGCCGATGAGTTCTAATACCCCCGGTGCCGCAAACGCCTATCCGAGAGTCGGCCCCGTTGTAATCAACGAGATTATGTATAACCCGCCTGACCTGAACGGCCAGAATTCCGAATATGTAGAGTTGCGAAATACAACCAGCATCACTGTCAACCTGTATGATGCCAACGGCGTACCGTGGAAATTCAGCAATGGGATAAATTATACATTCCCGACAGCGACGACTATCCCGGCCAATGGATATCTGCTGGTGGTCAAGACGACACCGGCGTACTTCAGGACAAAATATTCGGTTCCTGCCGGAATTACCGTCCTCGGGCCATACAGCGGTCACTTCGATAATTCAGGCGAGAAAGTAGAAATCAGCAGGCCGACCGACATTGACGAAGCGGGTCAGCCGGTTTATACCCTTGTTGACATGGTAGTTTATAGTGACGGCTCTCACCCCGCTGATTGCCCGGAAGGTGTGGATTTATGGCCGACGCAGGCGGATGGTGGCGGAAAATCATTAAGCAGGAAGATTACGAATGCCTATGGCAATGACCCGAACAACTGGCAGGCATCTACTCCCACGCCGGGAGCCGCTAATCCATAATACTTGACCTCGATAACAGCCGCCCAACGGGGCTATTTCCGGCGTTTGCGGATAATCGCCGTAATACCGAGTCCGAACAATCCAATCGTCGCCGGCTCAGGAATCAGCGTCCCGGTCAGCTCATAATTGTCAAACGCGAACTCGTTGTTGCCCTTGTCCAAATCGGAAACTTTCAGTTGAACCGAAGAATAATTCTCAATTGCGTCTATGTTGGCCAGCGAATACGAAAAGCTGTGAAATGCTTTGTCCGCGATTATGGTTTGGTCGTTCAGTATCGAAACCCATATTCCCGTACTGTCGAGTTGGTAACTGAGGTCGAAAGATATGGTGGTTGGGTCCCACGCCTTATAGTCGAACCGGACGCTTATATCTTGCCAGCCGGTCGTATCGAGAGTAACAATCCATTTGGCGTCGGGCGAGCTTGAAACCTTGACGTCATCCCATGCCGCCGACTGACCCACTGCATGTAAGATACCTGCCGCGTCCGTATATGCCCAGCCGTCCTTGCCGTTCGTGTCAAGTTTCCCGCCCGAAAGCACTAATGTCGGCGTTCCAACCAGGTTTTCAGCCGTTGGATTTGTGGTGTAACCGGTGGCGTCAGGGCCGAAATCCCATATCGCCATCTGTTGTGAGGCGTTTGCCGAAGTGATAATGATTAGTGAAATAACCAATACTGCAGAAATTAACCTTTTCATCTCTCTAACCCTTCTCTCAATTACTTGCCGGTGTGATTCTCTCTTCTCTTGGGCCTATAAAAACAACAACCCTACTCTTATTACCATTATATCGCTATACCCCGTCAGGTCAAGTAAATTCGCAAAAATGTGTTGACGCCCTTTGGGATAGCGGTTTATACTCCGTCGATTTTTGAGCCGAAAAACCCCATTAGGAGGCGATATGGCTGGTGAAGTAAAAGACATTTTGAAAAACAGGGTTAAAGACAAACACTATGACCGGCTGGTTGCGGTTGACCACCCGAAGATGCACCATTTTATCGCGGACGCCATCGAGCTGACCAATCCGGATAGCGTCTATGTTTGCACCGATTCTCCCGAGGATATTGCGCATATCCGCGCCCTTGCCGTCAAAAACGGCGAGGAAATACCCCTCAATATCAAGGGCCACACCTGCCATTTCGACGGCATTAACGACCAGGGACGCGATACCTTCAGCACAAGATACCTCCTGCCCGCCGGCTCCTCGCTTGGCGAATCGCTCAAATCCGTCGAAAAACAGGCAGGCACAAAAGAAATCCGCGACCTCCTCAAAAACATTATGGCAGGCAGAGAAATGATTATTTGCTTCTGGTGTCTTGGTCCCGTCGGCTCCGAGTTCACTATCCCCTGTCTTCAGATTACCGATTCGCCCTACGTCGTTCACAGCGAATCACTTCTCTATCGCCCCGGCTACGAGCAGTTCAAAAAACTCGGCGAAGGACACGGCTTCTTCAGGTTCCTTCACTCTGAAGGCGAGCTTGAAAACGGCATCAGCAAAAATCATAATCTGCGCCGTGTCTATATCGACCTCGAGGAGGAATTGGTGTACTCCGTCAACACCCAGTACGGCGGCAACACTATGGGCCTCAAAAAACTCGCCCTGCGATTAGCAATCCAGAAGGCCTCGCGCGAGGGCTGGCTCGCCGAGCATATGTTCGTTATGGGCGTCCACGGACCCAAAAACCGCGTTACCTATTTCACCGGTGCCTTCCCCTCCGCCTGCGGCAAAACCTCGACATCTATGCTGCCGGGCCAGACCATTGTCGGCGACGATATCGCCTATTTTCGCAAAAAAGAAGGTCAAATGAGAGCCGTTAACGTCGAAAAAGGCATCTTTGGCATCATTCAGGACGTAAGCGAAAAAGATGACCCCGTTATTTATAAAGTCCTCACAAACCCGATGGAGGTCATCTTCTCAAACGTCCTTATCGACGCGAATAAAAAACCTTACTGGCTCGGTATGGGTTGTGAAATACCGCCCGAAGGCACCAATTTTTCCGGCACATGGTTCAACGGTAAATCCGATGACCAGGGCAATCCCATTCCGCCCGCCCACAAAAACGCCCGCTACACCCTCAGCATCCCCGACCTCGGCAACTGCGACCCCGCCCTCAATGACCCCAACGGTGTACCCATCGGCGGCATCGTTTACGGCGGACGTGATAGTGACACCTGGAATCCGGTTGAACAGGCCTTTGACTGGAACGAGGGTATTATCCTCAAAGGCGCTGCCCTCGAATCAGAAACCACCGCGGCTACTATCGGCAAGCAGGGCGTCAGAACATTCAACCTTATGTCGAATCTCGACTTCGTTTCGATACCGCTCGGCAAATATGTTCAAATCAATCTCGATTTCGCAAAAGGCGTCAAAAAGCCGCCTCTCATTTTCTCCGTCAATTATTTCCTCAGAGGCAAAGACGGAAAATATCTCAATACCATGGCCGACAAGCTCGTCTGGATTCTCTGGGCCCAGCTTCGTGTCAATGATGATGTCGATGCGATTAAAACGCCGACAGGTTTCATACCCAAATATGAGGACCTGGTTCGGCTGTTCAAAGAGCACCTCAAAACCCAGTTTACAAAAGACGACTACGAAAAGCAGTTCACAATTCGTGTCCCCGAAAATCTCGCCAAGCTCGACCGCGTCGAAAAGGTTTATCGCGAGAAGGTTCCCGATGCCCCCAAAATCCTGTTCGATACCTTCGCTGAGGCAAGAGAACGGTTCAAATCGGCTGCCCAAAAATTCGGCGACTATATCTCTCCCTTCGAGTTGCCGGGCAAGTAAAAAATAGGCGTTTTTGCCCCCTGATGGGCTTTTTCATATCGGATTTGGGGGTATTTAATATGGCCCGGCCCCCCGCAAAACCTCAACTGGTAATAGCCAAAGCCCTTTCCTCCTTGTCTGGAGCGCAACTCTTTTTAAATAAAGGGGTTAAGAGTGATTCGGCTGCCGCCTCCTTGTTCTGAATCATGGATTGCAATTTACCTATTGTGACAATACCCTAGGCCCATTTTTCAATCGGGGGTAAAAAAGTGCAAGATTAAGTCCTATAATTTGTTTGACTTAGGGCTTTAAAACCTGTAGAATCCATACTTGAAGAAGAAATGAGAGAGAGTGCTCTTGCCATCACGGAGGGTATTCTCGCCAAGAAATGGTTCTTTTTGCAAAAGTGTGGACTTGATTTGTCTGCACTTCACGATGGGGCGATGGGAAATGGGTGAGAATTCGCGGAAGGTAACTCCTGGCGAAAAAGAGCAGGGCTTTGGAAATGAAGGCGGCAAACAGCGTGGTAGTGCGCAATCGCAGCCCTTTTATACGCGCACACACAATGATTTTCTTGGCAGTTCCCCGGCGTTCAACTCCGTAATGGAGGTTATCAATGCCATTGCAGCTCGTGAATGTCCGGTTATTATTACCGGCGAAACCGGCGTCGGCAAGGAGATGGTCGCAAGGCAAATCCACGCCTCGGGCAACCGCGCAGACCGCGTTTTTGTCCCCGTTGACTGCACCACCCTTACAGGCCAGTTATTTGAGAGCCAGTTGTTCGGTCATGTCAAAGGCGCATTTACAAGCGCTGTTGACAGCACACTGGGTTTCTTCAGGGCAGCCGACGGCGGCACCATATTCCTCGACGAAATAAGCGAAATACCCCTCGAGTTGCAGGCAAAACTGCTCCGCGTCCTGCAGGAAAGGCATGTAACCCCTCTTGGTTCTGCCAAATCCTGCCCCGTTGACGTTCGCGTCCTGTGCGCGACCTGNNGACATCCTCGATTTGGCGGAATACTTCCTCAAAAACCAGTCGACCTTCTACAACGAGCCGGCCAAGAGATTCAGCGAACCCGTCAAACTCCTCCTGTGTAACTACGCCTGGCCCGGCAACATCCGCGAGCTCGCCAATGCCATCGAGCGTGCTTACGTCCTCACCGAAGGCCCCGAAATACAGCCCGCCGTAATGCCCTTCGAAATTATCATATCTGATTCGCCTGCGTATCCGAAAGACCAGCTTCCCACCCTCGATGAAGTAAAGCGAAAGGTCATTACGCAGACCCTCGAATATACCAAAGGCCGAAGAATCGCCGCCGCCAAAATCCTCGGCATCGAACGTCGCCAGCTCAATCGACTTATAGATAAGCTCGATATCCGCGCCGCACAGACAGACAAAAACTCGAAGTAGTAACTTCGCCCTCGGTGATTCCGTCTTTCAAATCAGAAATCAGAGATTGGTTAATCCGCAATCTGCAATCTACAATGATTCTGTTCCATTCCGGTCACCTCCAACCAAACCGGTCACATCATTTCAAACCTCAGATTATGTAACAACTTATGACGGCTATTCTCTTGTTTTTATGACCGAAATGGTCGCCATTGGTTTTATGCCCTCTTATCGTCTCTCTGAAAATCAGCAAACATAACTCCTTTGCTATAAACGACTTAGAAAATTTATTTTAGCCCAGGCACGGTCTGGCACGCCATTCGCTATATGTATTAGCGAAGAAGAAGTAAGGCACCCGTAGGCGGATAAGCCGCATAGTATTTAGGAAAGTAGATGGTTGTTCTTGTTCAAGCGACAGTTTTAACAGTTGGCTTAAACGGCAGAAGTGAAGTGTTAAGAGAACTGCCGGTAAGGTTGATAAAAATGCAGTCAGGTCTTGAGGCTGCTCGTTCTTTGAAAAATGAAAAGGTGAACAGCGTAATCAGCAGATGGGATTTGGATGATATGCCCGATGGAAGGTTTCTCAAAACTTTCAAAGCGGCTAAACCCTATATCCCCACGATTGCCCTGGTAAGGGCCGGCAGCAAAAGTCAGGAAATCGCTGCCAGGTCTCTGGGCGTCTCCGCGGTCATTGCTGAGGATGCAACCGATGATGTCTTTAGAAGCACGGTTGCCAATCTCCTCGGACTCAAGGGTGACGTCGCCATAAAGGCAATTTCTTCTGCTGATAATGTTGAAGAGCTAATGAGAGAAGGATAATCGACGGCGTCCTGAATTGCCGTCATCTTTCTGACTGAGAGCACACACGGCCCCAGTGTCGTGATTTAATAAGCTCACAAGGAGTTTTCTCTCCCCCAAGCTGGGTTTTGTTACCCCAAAAGATTATTTAATCTAAAGCGCGGTAAACGGACCCGGCACAAATATCGACCTGGCCTAAGCCGGGATTAAGATAAAAATTCTACACATATTCTCTCTCCCCTTCTTCGCTGGATTTGGAACTCTCTTCACAAATCCAGCACGCAACCATACGCGGCCAATCGGTCG
>PLLM01000077.1:20602-21685 GCA_003141275.1 Phycisphaerales bacterium | reverse complement strand
AGATATGCCCTACAAGACATCCAGTATACCACAAATTTCCCCGGTCACAACAGAAATAATAAAAAATTATTCAAAATTCCAATAAAATCGCCCATAACCTCGAATCTGGCGTCTTATTGCCCTTCATCCGGCTCAAAACTCGCAACACCGAGAACGTAAAACGGCTTTTATCCTACTTTGCCGTCGCCGTCGATATCAACGCCCTGCATTTCTTCGAGTTTTTTTACGAGGGAACGCATAGTATTTTGAGTTGCGGTCAGCCGGTCTTCGAGAATCTGAACCCTGTCGTCAATCGTGTCGGCTTTTCGTTTCTGCCCGTACATCAGGCCCGTCTGTACAATTTCCCAAAGTAGTCCCATATTTAACCTCGATTCATTTCTAACCACAGATTCCACAAATGGCACAGAAAATAGAAATCAGTGGAATATATTGTTTCAAATAACTTTTTATTTCGAGAAGTAATTTGCTTTTACCCAGTTGAAGTTCAGGATGAAGTGAAGAGCGATGAGGCCAAGCAGGATGCCGCCGCCGACTTTATGAAAAACCTGGAATGCCCAGGGCGGCAGCTCGTCGAGAAACAGGACTGTTATCGCCTGATTGATAAACAGCACCAGCAAAATGGGGTTCAAAATTTTATGCAACGTGTTTTTTTTCATAATCGCCTCTTTCTAAACTAAGAACTTAACGAAGCTGTTACTCCAATATAAGCATTTTAATTTGATTGGACGATTACGACAAGCTACAATTAGTTTATGTTCAAGCGGAAGAAAACCAGGACGGTTGACGCAGGCGGCGTGAAAATCGGGTCATCGGCGGCGGTTGTTATCCAGTCGATGACCAAAGTGCCGACCACCGACGTGGGCCGGTGCGTCCGGCAGATAAATCAACTCGCGGAAGCCGGCTGCCAATTGGTTCGCGTGGCTGTGCCGACGCGGGCGGATACAGTCGCATTCGCCAAAATTGTTCAAAAAGTAAAAATCCCGCTTGTTGCCGATATTCACTTCAGCCCGCAGCGGGCCGTCGAGGCCATCGAGGCAGGCGCGGCGAAAATCCGGCTCAATCCCGGCAATATAAAAAATCGCG
>PLLM01000077.1:0-20527 GCA_003141275.1 Phycisphaerales bacterium | reverse complement strand
ATTCGAACCATCGAAATCAACAGGCGCATCGCCGAGACATTTGATTACCCGATTCATCTGGGCCTGACGCACGCAGGGCTGCCTGAAGATGCCTGTGTGCCATCTGCTGTTACTATGGGGACGCTTCTCGCGGAAGGCATAGGCGACACCATACGCGTTAGCGCGGCAGGCGACCCTGTTATCGAGACCGGAATCGCAAAACAGATTCTTATTTCACTGGGGCTTTACCCTGCGCCCAAATTGCAACTGATAGTTTGTCCGACCTGCGCCAGGACTGAGATTGATATAGCAGGGCTTGCGCGGAAGGTGAAAAAAGCGGTTATCACAATTGATAGGCCTGTGCGTTTAGCGGTAATGGGATGTATTGTCAACGGGCCGGGCGAGGCGGCAGACGCTGACCTGGCCGTATGTGCCGCGAAAAACAAGGCGTTCATTTACCGCAAAGGCAAGAAAATCGCGACCGTCGCAGAAAACCAGATTATACCGATGCTCCTGCGACTTTTGAACAACCTATGAGCATTTCACCAATACTCCCAAAAACAGCGATGAGCCGTTTCTGGCTCGTTGTGATACTGGCAATTGCCTTTGGCTATATCGAGGCGGCGGTGGTCGTTTATCTGCGGCAGATTTTTCATCCCGCCGGCTTTGTCTTTCCTCTTACGTCATTTCCTCTTATCACCGAGTCCAATCGTATTCTTCTGATTGAGGTTGCCAGAGAGGCCGCGACAATTGTTCTGATATTCGCCGCGTGTTTTCTCGCCGGGCAAAATCGCCGGCAGCGGCTTGCGTGCTTTATGATAATCTTTGCCGTCTGGGACATATTCTATTACGTCTGGCTAAAAGTCATATTGGATTGGCCGGCTTCAATTATGGATTGGGACGTCCTTTTCCTGATACCCTGCCCATGGGCAGGCCCAGTCTTGGCGCCTGTGCTTGTGTCGCTGACGATGCTTGTCTTTGCAACGCTGATTTTTTACCGCGATTGCGTCGGCAAACCAATCAGGGTATCGCTTTGGGGCTGGCTCGGCTTTTTGCTCTTCAGCGTTATCATGGTCGTATCATTTTGTATCGCCGGGCAATATATGCAATCGTCCGACTACACCGAGCGCTTCTCGTGGCCGCTTTTTGCCATTGGTCTGCTGGGCGTGATTATGCTGTCGGTAAAATATTTTTCAAGAAGGTAATAATCCCGCCATCCGCCTTGGTTAAAACTTCGGCGAGAATGGCGGGGCTAAATGTTAATTGTATCCTTCCGGCGGCTACTGTCCGGTGTATCCTTCGAATTTGCCGAAAATCATTTTTCCGGCGGACGTCTGAAGCGAGCTTGTTACCGCGATGATAATATCTTTGCCGATTTTGCCACGGGCCTCCTCGACAACCACCATCGTGCCGTCGTCGAGATATCCAATACCCTGCTGAGGTTCTTCGCCCGGCTTTATGATGCGAACCTTCATATTTTCTCCGGGCAGGGCAATGGTCTTGAGCGAGTTGGCCAGGTCGTTTATATTCAGTACGTCCACCTCTCGCACGGCGGCAACCTTGCTGAGGTTATAATCCGTTGTTACGAGTCGTCCGCCGCAGTTTTTGGTGAAGGGAATCAGCTTCTGGTCAACACCTTTTACGCCTTCGATGTCCGGCACAACGGTGTCGTCGACGGTTATATCAATCGTGGGATTCGTCTGCATCTCTTTGAGTATATCCAGACCTCGTCTGCCACGGTTGCGTTTCAGTTTGTCCGCTGAATCGGAAATCAACTGTATCTCGTTTAAAACGAATCGCGGGACAATCAGCGGTGAGTCGAACAGTTTGCTCTTATACAGGTCAGCAATCCTGCCGTCGATAATCGCCGAGGTATCCAGCACGAAAGGCCTCGCTCCTTTGGTCTGCTTTGTAAACTCGACGTATGGAATCACGAAGCGCACGTCGTCTTTTGTGCGTATGACAATGGTGATAATGATAAAGCATATACATATTCCGACCATCCATTTTATGGCCGTGATTGCCGTCGGGCTGAGTGATATCCGATAGATATCGATAATCATATCGAGCACCTGTGTCAGCGCCCAACTGACCACTATCCCGACGAGCAGCCCGAAGAAGATGCCGGCCAGGGCCGCCAAAGATTTCTTGGGTGTCAGGAAATCCACGAAGAATGCCGCTACCACCAGTATCAGGCCGCTCCAGAGTATGGCGTAGAAATTGGCCCGGCCCTTCTCGATAGAAATCTCCGGCACCGTCAGATTTACAAGAAGAACGGCAACAATTATAACGATAAAAAGCGCCCTCATAGTCCATAGCAACATACCTGCAACCTCCAAATTTTATAATGTATTTTTATATTAGAATTTACCTGCTTACGATTATATCTGTTCTTTGCTTTTGAATTCTGCCAGTTGCCTCGCGTCCGCTAATCGCCCAGCGCCTTTTGCGCCCGGTCTGCGTCTTTGGCGTTGACCACCACAAGCAAGTGGTACCGATTGTCGCAGACCATTGCTGCGCCTGTAATTCCGCGGATGTCCTTTTCGGCAAGACGTTTTAATATATTTGCCGCCGCGCCGATGCGGTCTTCGCCGTCGATAATGAAGCCGGTCGCCTCAGTTGTTTTTATCCTGGCTTCTTTCGCAAAGGCCTCAAAACTTTTCGGGTCCTTTGCGCTTACATAGACACGGCCGTGATTATCACCGCAGGAGAATGCCGAGAAGCACAGGTAATCCACGCCTGACAAACTGCTTTGTGCCAGAAATTTCTGTAAACTGCCGGGTTTGTCCTCGATATCAACGCAGTGGACGGCGACTCGCTTAACGCTCATTTCCGTACCCTTTCATTCCGAAATTGTTTTGCCTGGACGGCATCATCCTAATCATCGTCTCTGCATTGTCAATATCAAAAATTTTTACCTGTCGCTTGACCTTGACCACATTGCATCCATATCATCCGTAATTTTCCAATTTACTCCCTGGTTTTCATAACAAGCTTTGTGCCGAACGAAATTTTCCGCTTGATGTCTTCGGATGAAAGGCCCCTTTTTAAGAACAGGTAAGGACCGGGAGGATTATTTTTCCCAATTTCATTTTTTATACCGCCATTTTTTCAAATAGAATCTCACCAGCCGAGAACCGCTTCGGCAATCGTTTTAGCGGAGTTCCTGTGCCCGACCAGTTTACAGGTGTTTTTCATTTGCAGGCGTTTTTTTTCATCTTTCAGCAGCGGCTCAAGTTCCTCCCAGAGCCACTCCTGCCGGTCTTTTTCATCGCCGATGTCATCCACGATAACCGCCGCACCCGCATCGACGAGTTTGCCGGCGTTGAGGTACTGATGCATATCCTTATGATACGGGTAGGGCATACAGATACTGGGCACACCCGCCGCGGCATATTCGGCGACGCTGACGGCGCCGCTTCTGCCGATGACGATGTCTGCTGCGGCGAGCAGGTTCGCCATATCGTCATAGTAATCGACGACTTTGTTCCTTACAGTGGCGATTGCGTAGCCGTCCTTTACCTGGTCGAAGTTTGCCCTGCCTGTTAAATGGACGATTTGCCAGTCATTGGCGTAATCCGATAATTTTCCCAGCAGTGAGCAAATTGTTCTGTTTATATTTTGCGAGCCGGTTGAGGCGCCTGTTATGAGGAGGATTTTTTTTGCGTAGTCGAGGCGAAGGTCTTCTTTTGCTTTTTGCGGATTCGGTTTTTCAAAGCTGCTTCGCAGGGGACAGCCGGCGACGGTTACTTTTGTTTTTTGCTTTCCGAAGTATTCGGTGGTTTCCTCGAACTGCACAAAGATACGTTGCGCCCATCGCCCGATGAGCTTGTTGGCCTTGCCGGGAATGATATCCACGTTTAGCAGGAAGAGTGGTATTTTTGATTTGTAGGCCGCCCGGCAAACGGGTGCGGCGACGAAACCGCCTACGCCGACGACAATTGGATTATCGCATTTGGTTAAGGCGTCGGCTGCGATTTTACAACTCGACACAAACGAGCTGTAAAACCTGATAAGTCGGTCTGGCCTGATCGAAAACCCGATGGCAGGCAAGGCGGTGTATTCAAAGGCGGTTTTTGACAGGATGTGTTTATCTATATCCCGGCTGCTGACGAAGAAGTGAATCTTCGCGGTTGGGTCGAGTTCTGCAATTTTCTCCGCTACCGCCAGCGCGGGATAAATATGACCGCCTGTTCCGCCGCCCGCGAAGAAAATGCTTTTGCCTGCCATTACGCGTCCTCCCTGAGCTGTGTTTTTTCGCACTGTGACGCGATATTCAAAAGGACGCCGACGGCGGCTGCGGACAGCAGCATACTTGTTCCGCCCGCGCTGACGAAGGGCAGAGGCAATCCTTTTGTCGGCAGCACAACTGTAACGACGCCGATATTAAGTGCGGCCTGAAAGCCGATAGCCAGCACGATGCTTGTTGCAAGCAGCTTGCCAAACGGTTCTTTGCAGCGATTTATTACCATAATGCCAAGCACTATAAACAGGATGAATAGCGCAATGACCGTTAATGTTCCGACAAGGCCCATTTCCTCGCCGATAATCGAGAAGATAAAGTCGGTTGTATCTTCAGGCAGATGGCCATATTTACAGACGCCCATTCCCAGCCCTTTGCCGAAGAATCCGCCTGAGCCGATGGCGATGAGCGACTGGCTTGCCTGATAATTCGATGAGCCGGTAAACTGGTCGGGGTGCAGGAAAGACGTGATTCGTGTTATGCGGGTGGGTGAGGTGAGTATCGCGGCAACAAAACCAATCGCGGCGACTGGCAGGGGGGCAACGAGGTATCGCCAGTTCGCTCCGCCTATGAGCAATATGAAAAAGGCGAGCATCGCAATCAGGGCCGCTGAGCCGAAGTCCTCGATGATGATGAGTCCTACTACCAGGCCCAGGACGATACAAATTGGCAAAAGGCCTCGTTTGAAGAACGCCAGGCGGTCGCCGTATTTGACGCAGAAAGCCGACAGCGAAAAAATGACCGTCCACTTTGCCAGTTCAGAGGGCTGGAAGCTGATTGTGGCGGGGCCAAGCGGAATCCTGAGCCAGCGTCTGGCCTGATTGATTTGCGAGCCGATATGAGGTATGAGCACCAGCACCAGCAAAATCACGCTGATACCGAATAAATAGGTCATCGGCGAACGCCAGAGGCCTCTATCGAGATTGAACCGCCGGTAATCGATACGCGATACGAACAGCATTACCGCTACGGCCGAAGGGAAAAACAGGGCCTTTCGCAGGTTGGCCGACTCGTAAAACTGCGACAGATTGACGCCTTTGGCGACCTCGACGCCCGCCGAAAAGACAAATACCGTGCCGATTGCCATAAGGGTAATGACGACCGCGCCGATTCGCCAGCCTATTGTTTCTTTATAATCCAGTTCAACTAATGTTGTTGCCATTTCAGCCGTAATTACTTTCCAGCGTTCAGCGTATAGCGTAATTTAGCGGATAGCGTATAGCGTATGGCGTTTAGGAATCCTATCCGCTATACGCTACCCGCTATACGCTATTTATTTGTCGGCTTGACTGCCCAAATCGCACCAAAAAATCGCTTCTGCTTTGAATACCCGGCTTTTTACCGGAATTTCCTTGACATTTCAGGGGCGGTTTGCATAAACTGATAGAAACGACAGGAGAGGCATCCCCCGTTGGAGGATGTGCATCATGTCTTATTTTGGAGAGGATGATCGAAAATGAAAACCAGAACAACATTTATCATTTCCCTTACGGCTATATTAACTCTTGCGGCAGGCAGTGCCTTCGGTAAATACAGCGGCGGGACAGGCGAGCCGAATACTCCATACCAAATTGCCACAAAAGCGGATTTACTGGTCCTGGCGGCCGATGCGAATGACTACGGCAAATGCTTTATCCTTACGGCGGATATTAATATGGAAGGGCAGGTCTTTACGACGGCAATCATCGCCGCAGGCTATGACTTTAAAGGTACGTTTGACGGCAACGGTCATAAGGTTACGCATTTCACTATAAACGGCGGGAGTAATTCTTTCCTCGGTTTATTTAGCAGCATCAACGATAAGGGGTCGGTTAAAAATCTTGGCCTTGAGAACTGTGTTGTTAGCGGTTATTGGGCTGTAGGCGGTTTGGTGGGATGGAACTACGGCAATATCAGCCATTGTTATTCGACGGGTTCGGTCAGCGGTTCTTATGAAGATGTGGGCGGTCTGGTGGGATGGAACGATGCCGGTATCAGCAACTGCTATTCGACGGGTATGGTCAGCGGTTCTTCCGGTTCAACGTATATAGGCGGGTTGGTCGGAGAGAATTATCGCGACGGCAGTATCAGCCAATGCTATTCGACGGGTTCTGTCAACGGTTCCTCGGATAGCTGGAATGTCGGTGGTCTTGTGGGACGTAACTACGGTGGCAGTATCAACCAATGTTACGCGACGGGTACGGTTGGCGGCAACGGTGGCGTAGGTGGTCTGGTGGGAGAAAACGAGGATCTCGTTATTCTCAACAATTGTTATTCGACGGGTGCAGTCAGTGGTTCTTCTAACTCTCGGTTTGTAGGTGGTCTGGTGGGATACAATGATTACCGTGGCAGTATCAGCAATTGCTATTCGACGGGTACTGTCAGCGGTTCTTCCTACGTTGGTGGACTATTCGGGTATGGTGGCGGCAGTGTTATCAGCAGTTTCTGGGATACAAATACTTCCGGCCAACCGACCAGCGACGGCGGGACGGGCATTACAACGGCGGAAATGAAACGAATCAGTACCTTTGCTAACTGGGGCTTTATTGAAAGTTGGGGCATCATTGAAAATCAAACATATCCATATCTGATGACCGATCCCACCGGGGATTTAAACCATGATAAAAAAGTTGATTTTGCTGATTTTGCGATTCTGGCTGAGAACTGGCTCAGTGGCGATTAGCGATAAGTTTTGATGGACGGATTGCCTGCCCGAATCACACCAAAAAATCGTTTCTGATTTGAATACCCGGCTTTTTACCGGAATTTCCCTTGACATTTTCCCCAAGACCGGGTATCCTAATAATCACCTTGAGAAGAAGGGTCTAACTGTAGTTCAATGGCGGTTGCCTGTAGGTTTTTTCACAGGATACCGTAAGGGCAGGAGAAACAGTTATGAGAGGAAAAAACATGCTTTTTTCAGCAGCGGTAATTCTATTGGTTCTGGGCAGTCCTGTTTTCGCATATCGCGAGGTCATTGACCTCGGCACCCTCGGCGGAACTGAAAGTCGTGCCTCATCTATAAATGACAGCGGTCAAATTGTAGGCTATGCCACGAATAGTTCCGGATATAAACGCGCCTGTCTTTTTGATTCCACGGGCGGCGGCGCCAATACAGACCTTGGGACTCTCGGCGGCAATGAAAGCCGGGCGTATTCCATTAACGATAACGGGCAGGTTGCCGGATATGCATATAACAGTTCAGGAACTCAAACCGCCTGCCGTTTTGATTCTATAAGCGGAGGCGCCAATAAAAATCTCGGTGGGTTTACTGCTTATTCCATTAATAACGGCGGATCTATTGTAGGGAACGGCCGCACAAATAG
The DNA here is from genome assembly GCA_003141275.1 of Phycisphaerales bacterium. Taxonomy (GTDB): domain Bacteria; phylum Planctomycetota; class Phycisphaerae; order Sedimentisphaerales; family Anaerobacaceae; genus Fen-1362. Next base: position 13,000 of record PLLM01000077.1, on the reverse strand, counting down.
TCCAACAAAGCCATATGTGGTGCCATATGCCTTTATGTTTACGAATTCACCTTACGCTCATACTGTAAATCTCGGTGGGGGGTATGCTTATTCCATTAACAATAGCGGAAAAATTGTTGGTACTGACGGATGGGGGGCATATATTTTTGATTCTACAGGCCAGGGGAATAATACATTACTCTGTAGCGGCACAGGTGCCGCCGAATCGATTAACGATTTAGGCCAGATTGTTGGTCAGCATAACAACCGTGCCTGTTTTTTCGACGCAACAGGCGGCGGGGCCAATATCAACCTCGGGACAATTAGTGGTTACGGAGATAGCGAAGCTATTTTTATCAGTGATATTGGTCAGATTTTAGGCGGGGCTTTTAATGAGGTTAACGGTCAACTTATCGGTCACGCCTGCCTTTTTGACGCGACAGGCCAGGGTAATAATATAGATTTGAATACCTTAATCGACCCCTCTTCCGGCTGGATACTAAAGGAAGCCAGTTGCATAAATAACAACGGTTGGATTGTAGGTTACGGAACTTATAATGGCATAGACCAGGCTTTTCTGCTTACGCCTGAGCCCGCCTCCGCATTGATAATGGCTGTCGGCGCTGTAATCGCAGCTTCTCGCAGAAGACGAAGATAATTTGATGCCGGATGTTTGCTTCGGCGGGTAAACCCGCCACGCTTTTGTTGTTCGGTTTAGGCATATCATTGCTGCGAAGGAAGAAATAGGAATTGCGGGCATCCACCTTTATCTCCCAAACGTATCAATATAAGAGCCTCTAATGGATTTGACCCGCATTTTTAATTTTTGTTGGGGAGATGATAAGGGTATAATCTTTACTTTTAGTTTTGAGTTTTTGGTTTTTAGTTTTGAGTTGAGTAAAACCAACTAAGAACTCAAAATTCAAAACTTAAAACTGGAGTTTGTAACCCAATGTTCGAAATTGTAAACAAAGAAACGCTTGGGCCGAATGTTACGCGGTACGAGATAAAGGCGCAGCGAGTCGCCAAATCCCGGCTGTGCGGCCAGTTTGTAATCGTCCGGGGTCTGGAACATTCCGAACGTATACCGCTGACGATAGCAGACGTTAATACCGAGACCGGAACTATCACGCTGATTGTGCAGACGGTCGGCAAAAGCACGCTGGAGATGACGACGCTGCAAAAGGGCGGGTATTTTGCGGATGTTGCGGGGCCATTGGGCCAGCCGAGTCATATCGCCAAGTACGGGACGGTGGCGGTAATAGGAGGCGGGCTGGGAACGGCGGTCGTGTATCCGCAGGCGGTTGCGCTGCGGCAGGCGGGAAACAGAATAGTCAGCATTATCGGCGCACGTACCAAAGAGTTAGTCATTCTCGAACAACTGCTCGGCTCGGTAAGCGACCAGTTGATTGTCATAACCGACGACGGCTCATCGGGTAAAAAAGGACTCGTAACTGATGCCCTGAGAGAGCTAACCCAATCTGATAATAAGGTTGACGCTGTTTACTGTGCTGGCCCTGTAATAATGATGAAGGCGGTAGCGGAACTGACCCGGCCAATGAATATCCCGACTATCGTAAGTTTGAATCCTGTGATGGTTGATGGGACGGGGATGTGCGGGGGCTGCCGGGTAACAATCGACGGCAAACGCAAATTTGCCTGCGTCGATGGTCCCGAATTCGACGGCCACAAGGTTGACTTCAACGAACTGATGGACCGGCTCAAGACCTATAAAGGACACGAAGGCAAAAAATACGAAGAGCATAAATGCAAACTTTTGCAAGGTAACAAGTGAGCAGCGAACCGGACAAATTGACAGCCAAAGAGCGGATGGCGATACCGCGACAGCAGATGCCTCAGCGTGACGGCATCGAACGCAGCAGGGATTTCAAGGAGGTCAACCTGGGGCTGGCGGAGCAGGTCGCAATCCGCGAGGCACAGCGATGTCTTCAATGCAAAAATCCGAAGTGCGTCGAGGGCTGTCCCGTCGGCATCGATATACCCGGTTTTGCAAAGCTTATTGCGGATGGTGATTTTCTTGCCGCGGCGGAGCTGGTTCGCAAAGATAATGACCTGCCCGCGGTAACGGGACGAGTTTGTCCGCAGGAGATTCAGTGTGAAGCATGCTGCATACGGTGCAAAAGCGATACGCCTGTGGCGGTCGGCTGGCTTGAACGATTCGTCGCCGATTATCAGATGGGTCAAAGCAAAAAAACAAAGCCGACGGCTGTTAAAAAGACGGGTAAAAAAGTTGCGTGTATCGGTTCGGGGCCGGCGGGTATTACCTGCGCGGGTCAGTTGGCCAAACTTGGTTATGATGTAACCATTTTCGAGGCGTTTCACAAGGCGGGCGGGGTGCTTGTTTATGGAATACCGGAATTTCGTATGCCCAAGAAAATCGTCGATGCTGAGATTCGCAATCTCAAGGCACAGGGCGTGGATATCGAGACAAACGTCATTGTGGGTAGAACCGTAACGATACCGCAGCTTATGAACGATGAAAAATTCGACGCGGTTTTTATCGCGGTCGGCGCGGGGCTGCCTGAATTTATGAATATCCCGGGCGAGAACTTCAAGGGCATTTACTCCGCGAATGAATATCTTACCCGCGCGAATCTTATGGAGGCGTATAACCCGGAATCCGACACGCCTATTATACGGGGCAAGCGCGTTTGTGTTATCGGAGGCGGCAATACTGCTATGGACGCGGTGCGAACGAGCAAGCGATTGGGCGCAGACGAAAGCATCATTGTTTACCGCAGAAGCGCAAAGGAAATGCCCGCCCGCGTCGAGGAAGTTCATCACGCGGAAGAGGAAACAATCAGGTTCGAGATGCTGACCGCGCCGGTTGAGGTTCTCGGCGATAAAGACGGCTGGGTGTGCGGGATGAGGTGTATCAGGATGCAATTGGGCGAGCCGGATACTTCGGGCAGACGCAGGCCTGTGCCGATTCCCGGTTCGGAATTCGTAATTGATTGCGACCTTGTGATTGTCGCGATAGGTATCGGAGCAAATCCGTTGCTGACCAAAACGACGCCGGGCCTTAAACTCAACAAATGGGGTTATATCGAGGCCGATGAGAATCTTATGACCAGTATCCCCGGCGTATTCGCCGGCGGCGATATTGTTCGCGGCGCAGCGACGGTCATATTGGCGATGGGCGACGGCAAAAAGGCCGCCCAGAACATTCATAAATACCTGTCCCGCTAATCAGCGAAGGGCAGCCAACCCTTGACCAAACGCCTTATTCCTGCTAATCCTTAATTATATGTCAGTGAATTTTAGCCAGATACCGGAAGTGCTTGACGAGCTTCGCGCGGGCAAAATGATTATCCTTGTGGATGATGAGGACCGCGAGAACGAGGGCGACCTTGTCTGCGCGGCGGAAAAGGTTACGCCGCAGATTATCAATTTTATGGCGAAATTCGGGCGGGGGCTGATCTGCCTGCCTTTAACGGGCGAAAAATGCGATGCCCTCGCGCTTCATCCGCAGGTTCAGGACAACACCGCTCGATTGCACACTGCTTTTACCGTAAGTATCGACGCCGCAGAGGGGATTTCGACAGGTATCAGTGCGGCGGACCGGGCGCACACAATACAGACGGCGATTGCCGACAGAACGAGGCCCGCCGATTTTGCCCGGCCGGGACATATTTTCCCGCTTCGCGCTCGTGAGGGCGGGGTGCTGGTTCGCGCGGGGCAGACAGAGGGGGCTATTGACCTGATGCGATTGGGGGGGATGAAGCCCGCGGCGGTGATTTGCGAGATTATGAACGACGACGGGTCGATGGCCCGTGTGCCGCAACTGCTTGAATTTTGCAAAACGCACAACCTGAAAATTACCTCAATCGCCAAGCTGATTGAGTATCGGCTGCAACGGGAGACGCAGGTAAAGCGGGTCGAGGCGGTTCATTTGCCGACTGATTTTGGTGATTTCAAACTTATCGCTTACGAATCGCTTTCTTCGCCTGAGCCGCACCTTGCGATTTGCAAAGGCGGCGTAGGCGAACTCGATGAATCGGGCAAGCCGATACAGCACGACGAGCCGGTTCTTGTCCGGGTGCACTCGGAATGTATGACGGGGGACTTGTTCCGGTCGCAGCGGTGCGAATGCGGCAGGCAGTTGGAGGCCGCATTGCAGTTAATTGAAAAGGCGGGCAAAGGCGCACTTGTTTATCTCAGGCAGGAGGGAAGGGGCATCGGCCTGACAAATAAACTTCACGCCTATAAGTTGCAGGAGCAGGGCTTTGATACGGTGGATGCGAATATCGAGCTGGGCTTTTCGCCCGACAAACGAGATTACGGCATAGGCGCACAGATTCTTCGCGACCTGGGCCTCAAGCAGATTAAAATTCTTACCAATAATCCTAAGAAAACCAGCCGGCTCGAAGTTTACGGCATAAAAGTCGTCGAGCAGATTCCTCTTAAAATAAACCCAACGCCCCACAATATCGACTATTTGCGCACCAAAAAATATCGCTTCGGCCACATCTTAGACAACGATTTATAACCCTCCGGCTTCAGACAATACAAAGATTATCGAGAAGTTGAAATTCCTTGGCTTCAAATATGTTACAATTAGCTTTCGTAGTTTACGCGGCGGACCGATGAATGAGGTGTTGTTTGGTAAGGACAAGAACCAACTCTGCTGAGGGATGCTTTTATTAGATAGGTATATCAGTAAATTTTTCCTATTTTTTCCCTTGCCAGATAGCAGAAATGAGGGGAGAATGCCTTTTTTAAGAGACCTAATTGAATCGGAGTCACGAAATTGTTGAATTACAAGAGGGATTCTTGGTGTGCGGCCAATTGACTTGCAAGGGCGTATCTCTTACTTTATATTGTTGTGGATGTAAATTCTATTAGGAATATGAATAGCATTTTTAAATAGGGTGAAATCATGGGAAAAGGAACGAAGTCAAAATTATTCTCAAGACTCGACATGACTCGCGATGAGAATTTCGAGAAAGATCTGCATGTGCTCTTATCGCTTACGAGCGACGTTATTGCGCGTCTTGCGGAACATGCAGCCAAAGTCTGGCTAGCCAGAGGTGAAGAAGAAACTGATATAGTTGCGGAGGAAGCATCAAACAAACTAAAGGTTCCACGAGCTCAGCTTGACCATGCGCTTAGAATATCCCATTTCCTTATATCCAAGTTTCTCAAGGACGAAGAAGGATATGGCGACAAGCCAGAGAACATTGTCTCTGATATAGAAACCACTTTTGGGGTCTCGTTTGGAGATAAACGTTCCTCGCTTTTGAAACTTGTGAAGGGGCTTAAGAACTTATCTGATCAAAAAGCCGCCGTGAAAACGCGTCAACGTTACGCGCTACGTTCCCTGCCTGTGTTAATGACCATTTCGATGTCAGCGGACTACCGTCTCGTTTTTGATAAGGAATTTGAGCTTGGTAAAGAGGTCTCTTCTCATCAACCAAAATGTGTTGATGCAGTTCCTGTTGCGATCGTTCATCTTGCATTTGATTCTGGTCCGACAAAGAATGTGTTCTTCCAAGCTGACAAACGAATGATCCATATTATGATCGACTACCTTCGTGTTATTGATAAGGAGTTGGATATTGGACAACGTCTCTTTGATCTTAAGTAAGAGCGATAGCAATGAGAAAGAATCTACAATTACGTCGAACACATCTAACTACAGGCGCCGTCAATCGTGTGCAAGAAGATGTAAATCCTATTTATGTACAGAGCACAATTGTTCATGACCCCAAATACTTACCCCCAAGTGCAAATGATTTGTATGAAGTCAAAGCAGAAATAGCAGGTTTGAAGACGTTATTTTTAAGCGGTGGAAAATACCTTGGTGATTTAAAATCGTGGAAACACAAGATAGGTAAATGTCGTCACACGCATAGTTATTCTTTGCCAATATCCTTATTTTCTATTTCTGAGGCTATTGAAAAATCTAAAGAAATAGTGAACCGTCCGCAGGATATTAGTGACGAATTAGGAATGGTCTGTACCCAGGATACTTGGCGTAGAGCGATGAATATTTTGGTTGCCCATATAAAAAGAGTATGGAAGTGTTTTCATGTCAAAGTCAAGGCTCCTGTTATTTCAGTAGGGCCCAAAGGGAGTGTAGATATTTACTGGAAATCCGATCCGTACGGTTTACTCCTGAATGTTCCAGCCGATCTGTCGGAGCCTGCAACGTATTATGGTGATGATTTTGAAAACCAAACTTCAAGTCACACGAGCGGGAAAGTTATTTCAACAGAGAGCATTAATCCAGGACTTTTCGCTTGGATTGCTTACATGGAGGAAAAACAATCGAGACATGGGCAATAGAAGATGTTCCGGATGTTGACCTTTTATTCTTACGTGTCCATAAGAACAATATAAAAGAGGGTAGCCCTACACCTATAGCTTTTAGAAACCACGGCGAGGGTGATCAGGAGGGAATGTCAACGGATTGGAGTAAATACTCAACACCGAAGGAGACGAAGAATCGTATTCTTGCAACAAGACCCACATGGAATGGTGGAGTAATCCAAATGGTTGTTAGGGAGGTTCGGAATATTCCTGGGCAAACTGTCCAACATGCACCATTTCCAAATAATAGAGCCCATACAAATGTGAAAGGGTATAAGGAAACACGTGAGCGTTACTTGTTTACGAGAGTTTGGAAATGGGCGATACCATATACAGAAGAGATACCACCAAAACCATAGAATATTTATTCACTCTATTTCATAAACCGCGAGTTCTTACCGAGTTAAATGTCGTTTTCAATTCTCGCCGTGTGGAAATTACGTGCTTGTTTAATTCGTCAAGCCGGCGATTGCTGCCCCAATCAAAGTAGCGTTTCCGACGCTGATAATCTCGTAATGTATCCCAAGTTTGTTTTCGAGGTATTGCTTGAGATAAAACTCGACGCGATTTTTTAAGCCCTTCATCTGGTAAAAAGTCGTGCCTTCGGCGACGATACAGATTGGGCGGGAGGGGTCGGTGCCTGAGCCGGATTTGATTGCCATAGCGGAGAGGTTGATGGCGGTGAGTTTGGCGGCGCGTTCAGTCAGGCGGTCGGCTATATAATATAAGGTAAGAGAATCGCCGGCATTGCCTTGTTTTGCGGCATCTGCGAGGGGATTTTGGCCATAGGGATAGAGCAGGAAGGCGTTCATATCTTTTGTGTCGAGTTCGGAGATTTGCCAAAGGGCGTTTGCGACTCCCGTAAGGGATGCTGCGCAGGCGGTCGAGAGCAGGCCGTCATCGCAGGCCTTGTGAATGGTGGCCAGACACAGGGGGCCGAGGTATGCGCCGGAAATCATCTTCTCGAATTTGTGGACGGCGGGGTTGACGGTGGATTTGTCGAAGGCGGCGTCGATTTTGCCCTGTTTGATTTTGCCGAAGTTGCCCGATTCGGTATTGATAATCTGGCTTTTCAAGAGGTCGAGGCCTTTTGTTTTTTTGATATTGCTGTTTTTCTCGACGTAGCAGGTATTGGTGCCGGTGCCTAAGATGAAGCCGATGTATGAGCCGAAGGAGCGGTTCTGGTAGCCTACTCCCGCGAGAAGGGTAACGACGGTATCGTTGAGGAGAATAATTTTTTTGTCGCCTCCCAGGCCCATAGAGGCAAGCGCGCGGTTGAGGTTTTCGCCGATGAGTTCGCCCTCGACTTCTTTGGCTTTCACTTCTTTCGAGAATCGGATTAGTTGGCCGTCTTTGTTGGGGAACATTTCGACGGCGTATGAAAAGCAGAAGCCGATATTTTGTGCCGCGCCCGCGACATCCTTGAGATAGCCCGCCATAATCTTGAAGAATTCGTCTTTGCCTATTTCGTGCTGGACGCCGGGCATCTTGTAGAGACGCAGGTTTTCGATAACAGCTTTTTTCTGGTCGTCGAAATAGACGGTGGCGACCCTGAAATTTGTGCCGCCCGCGTCAACGACGATTACGCGTTTGTTCGTGGGGACATCAGCCCCGACTTCGATATAGGTGGGAATCATATCGAGGGTGCTTTTTTTGCCCGCGAGTCCTCGCTGCATTTCGGACAGAAACGAGTCGATTACCTGTTCGATATCGACATCGAGGTAATCCATCTGGTATTTTCTAAGGAAGCGGGTGACATTTTGCTTTATCTTCTTCATTTGCACGCATCCTTTATTCGATGTACCCATCAGGATATTTGCTGTGCCATTTCCAGGCGGACTCGACGATTTTTTCGAGGTTGGTCCATTTTGGTTGCCAGCCGAGTTCGGTCCTGGCTTTGGCGGAATCGCAGACAAGCACCGGCGGGTCGCCCGGCCTGCGAGGCGATTCGATGACCTTGAAGTTTTTCCCCGACACCTTTTTTACGGTATCAATTACCTGTCGGACGGAATAGCCCTTTCCTATCCCCAGGTTGTAAATCGACTCGGCTTGGCTTTCGATTTTTTTCAACGCCAGCAAGTGCGCCAGGCAGAGGTCTTCGATATGGATATAATCGCGGACGCAGGTGCCGTCTTCGGTGGGATAATCGGAGCCGAAGAGTTTGATTGCGTCCGTTTTGCCCATCGCGGCGAAAATCGTCAGCGGGATTAGGTGCGATTCCGGATGATGGTCTTCGCCGAGAGTGCAGTTGTGTCCTGATCCGCAGGCGTTGAAATATCTAAGCGTGACGTAACGCAATTTGCCCGCGACGGCCTGATGGTGACACATTTTTTCGACGGCTAATTTTGTCTCGCCGTATGGGTTGATTGGATTTTTAGGTGTTTCTTCGGTGATTGGCTGTTTGTCGGGCATTCCGTAAACCGCGGCGGTGCTGCTGAAAACGAATTTGCCGACGCCCGCTGATTCCATTGCGATGAGAACTACTTGTGTATTGGAGACGTTGTTTTGATAGTACTTGAGGGGATTGGTTACAGATTCGCCCGCTTCGATGAACGCGGCGAAGTGCATCACGGCCTCGATTTGGTGTTTTTTGAGGGTCGCGGTCAGCAGGTTTAAATCCGCCAAATCGCCTTTAACGAACTCACATCCTTTTATCGCGGCTTTATGTCCCTTACTTAGGTTGTCGTAGATAATTGGCTGATGTCCCTCGGCGGCCAACATAGCCGTCATATTACTTCCGATGTACCCGGCCCCGCCGGCGACGAGTATTTTCATTTGTTCAGTTCCTTCTTGGTCGCCGCGAGTTGTTTTTTGTCCGCCGTCAGGCGCGACTCGATGCGTTTCAAAATTTCTGTTTCTAACTGGTTATCTCTGCCGAGGTCTGTCCATGTCAGGTTTGATTTCTGCTCGCGGCCAAGTTTGAACTTCTGGACGGACCTTTGGTCCGGGGACATTACGGGACGGCTTTGTGCGGTGGCACTTTGGCTTTGGGGCAAGCTTAATCGCTGCGTAATTGCTCTGCAATTGATACACAGTTGGCCGGCTTGTTCGTCTATGTTGATTTCGATTGCCCTGCGGATACTGTGCAGGTCGGCTTCGGAGCGGTTGAATGAGCCGACACTGTCTGAACGCCAGAATTCAAGTGATTGTGCCCCTGAAAGCGGGGCGGTTCTTATATAGCCGGCATCGACGTCAAATTTTTCAATACCGAAATGCATCTCGGCGAGCACCTGTTCCGCTGTTGTCATTGCGGCTGTTTTGTTTGCAGCCGGCGGGCAGAGTTGCTCTATTGTCTTTGCGTATTTGTTTTCCGCGCAGCCGGCCAGCCAAAAGAGCAGCGAGCAGGCAAACAATTTGTTCAATACCGATTTGTTCATTCTTAATACCTCAATCATTTCGCCGATTCAGCACACATGGGAGATTATATTGTAAGTGCGAAGCCGTGTTAAAGGGTTTTTTGAATAATGGTCGATGAAGTTAGTAATAGTATTAACGCGGAATCTCTATGCCTTCAGTTCAGACACAGACAATTGCGAATAAACTTGACGAATTGCCATTGGGTCGGCTGGTTCGGGACTTTTTAGGTTACCTGACAGTCGAGGGGGGATTGTCTGACAACACAATTCAGGGTTATGGGCGGGATTTGAGGGATTTCCTGGAATTCTGTAAATCCGGCAAAGTTGGCGAGATTAAGCAGATTACGCCTGCCCTGATACAGAAATATATGATTGTACTGGCAAAAGATAACAGGGCGGAGGCGTCGGCGAAGAGGGCGTTGGTGGCGATTCGGATGTTTTTGCGGTTTGGCAAGCTAAACGGGCTGGTCGAGGATGATTTTACGGGGATTCTGGAAGGGCCTAAGCTCTGGCAGCGGCTACCTATTATATGCAGCAAAAAACAGGTGGTGGATTTGCTGGAGGCGCCGTCGCCGAAAGAGAAGTATTACCTGCGAGATAAGGCGATTCTGGAATTGCTTTATGCGACCGGGGTCCGGGCCAGTGAGGTTGCTGGCTTGAAGATATCGGATTTGAATCTCGACGTGGGGTATTTGCGATGTATCGGCAAAGGAAACAGGGAACGGGTGATTCCGCTTGGCAGGGTGGCGGCTGCCGCGACGCTGGAGTACTTAAAGGATATGAGGCCTAAGCTGGCAAAGTCATTTAGCGGGGATTTTTTGCTGTTGAGTCGAACAGGCAGGCCTATGGGGCGTATCGAAATCTGGCGTCTTATTAAAAGATACGCGGCCCGCGCCGGGATGCCGAAAAATTTGACGGTGCATACGCTTAGACATTGTTTCGCGACACACCTGCTGGCGGGTGGTGCGGATTTACGGAGCGTTCAGGAAATGCTTGGGCACGTGGATATATCGACAACGCAGATTTATACGCACGTTGACCAGGAGAGGTTACGGGAGATTCACAGGAAATATCACCCGCGGCCGTAGAGTTTATAGGACTATTTCGGAATCGGCGGTTGACGCGCGTGATTATATTGGGTTATCATCGTGGTTAAAGGCCGTGACGATGAGTAACCACTTCAAGAAAGTGTTGGTAATAATGATACAACGAGCATATTTGCTGGTGTTGGTTTTATTGGTTTTGGCAGGATGTCAGCAGGGGGCGAATAAGGTTGATAATAATACGATGGTGCCGACGGCGGAGACGTTGCCGAGGGGTGAGACGGACACGCAGTTGAAGGTAAACCAGGAGGCGTTGCTGAGAGGGGCGACGGATGATGTTCGTCTGGATGCTGCGACGGTGATGCTTTTCAGTGACAACACCCGCGCAAGACAGGTCCTTATAGATACGTTAAAGCAATCGGAGAATAAGCAGGCGAGGATGGCGGTTTGCAGGGCGTTAACGGTAAGCAGGGAGACCAGGCGGCCCGTAAGGAACAAGAACGATTTTATTGAGCCGTTGGCGAATGTTTTGAAAACGGAGGAGGGAAATCCCGCCAAATTCGCGGCAGAGGCATTGCTGATTTTCGATTATGACGCGATAGCGAATGTTCTGGAACCGATGGCAAAGGACGAATCGATGCCTGTCAAGGCACGATTAAACGCGATATACGCGATGAGGATGCAGCTCGATATAAAAGCTATAACGCGGATAGCTGAGCTTGTTGAGGACAAGGATAAGCAGGTTTCAGTCGCCGCGAGTGATGCGCTTCGGTCGTTAGGCATACCCGTCAGCAGGGACGCGAGGAGACGGGCACAAATTTTGAGCGAGTTGCGAACAAACGGAATGGAGCGGTTTCAGCGGGACTGGCTTGTTCGGCAGGAATCGCGGGTAAACGACCTAGAGAAGGAACGTGACCAGTGGCGAAAACTTTATCTTGGTTCGCTGGACAGGATATATGAAGGAATCAGCGATGAGGGGCAGCGAGGTAAATTCCTGATAGAGCAATTGAACAATCCCGAATCGATGATTCGGCTGTGGGCTCTGGGTAAGGTTTCGCAGTGGCGGATTGGGACGCAATCGAAATTGCCCGCGGAGCTTGGCCCGGTTTTGGTAAAGCTGGTTTCCAGCGACAACAGGGACGTGCGTCTTGCGGCGGCGAAGCTGCTTTCGCTGACGGGCGAATTAAGCTCGGCGGAACGACTGGCGGAGCAGTTCAAGGTTGAGCAGGACGAAGAAGTGAAGACGGAGTTGTTTGTCGCCCTTGGTGCGGCGTGCCATTATGCGCTTGTTCCGACATCGGGCAGCCAGCTCTCGCCTGAGCTTCGCAGGCAGACGCTGGAATGGGCTGCCGGGTACTTGAACGATGAGGACGCGAAAAAAGCACACAAAGGGGCAGAGGTAATAAGGAAACTGATTGAGCCGGGCGGCCTTTCAGATGACGAAGTTGCAAAATATATGGATATGCTTGTAGAAAGATACAACAGGGACAAGCAAACCGGCAACGGCACTCTTCGTGGCGATTTGCTGGGAACAATGGCGAGATTGTGCGGACAGAACGTTTACAAGCCGGAGTCGGCCAAACGATTCGCAGGGCTTTTCGAGCAGGCGTTGAGTGATGAAAGCGACTTGGTCAGAGAGGTGGCAGTAGATGGTCTTATTTGTGTCGATAGGCCAAGGGCTCTCAAATTGCTGGCGAAGGATTTTGTCAATGACCGCAGCCAGATTGTCAGAGACAGGGTGATGGAACTGGCGGGGGAAGTGGGCGGCAAAGACGACCTGTCGTGGTTGTGGGACAAGATGGGGGCCAATTCTGAAGGCAAGACGGCGTGGCAGGCTATGCTTAAGATATTTAACAACTGCGACGTCAATGTTGTTGAGAGCTGGATTGGCAGACTCGATTCCCAGGCAGGCAAGGGAAAGCTGTCCGACGAGCAGTACGTAGCGTTTTTTGAGCTGGCGGAACGTAAGGCGGTTGCGGAAAACAAGGCGGAAATGGTAAGGGCCACCAAGGAAAAGCTGGCACAGCTTTACACAAAGGCGGGGCAGTTTGAGCAGGCGGCGGAGTATTTGGGCAAGTTGCGGGGGTTGGCCAAAACCGCGGAGCAAAAAGAGGCGATTTTAGGGCAATTAGTGGATGTTTATCTACGCTGGCCAAGGGTGGAGGCGGCGACCCAGCTTGTTGGTAACTGCCTGCTAGAAAAAGACTTGGGACACGATAGTGCGGTTGTTCGTTCGATAGATGCATTTCTGGATAATCCGTCGGAAGGGTCAGACCCCAATATGGTGTT